>JAFNVE010000156.1 GCA_017379955.1 Tidjanibacter sp.
GGGAGTGATGGGAAATTTGGGAGTTATGAGAACGTTGCGATTAAGCGAGGGCAGAGGCTGCTTGCAGACTATGCCGAGCAGAAGCAACGAAAAGACTGCGAAGCAGGATTAATTTTGAGAGGTTAGGGAGTGTAAGGAATTTAGGGAGATTAGGGATAATCCTTAAACTCACTAAACTCACTAAACTCACTAAACTCACTAAACTCACTAAACTCACTAAACTCCCATTACTCCTATTACTCCTATCTGCCCCACCCCTCCACAACTTCAAAAGCCATAGAATTGAGGGAATTTTAGGCGGAGGAGCTTTGGGCGAAGCGCGCATACTAACCGTATGTAAGCGAGAACAAAACTTCTCCAACGCCAAATTCACCAATTATATGACTTTTGGTATTGTCCCCACCCCTCCACAACTTTAAAAGTCGTATGGCTGAGGCGCCTTAGACGCTTTTTTATTTTTTCCATAAACCGCTCTCTATCCTCCACAACTTCAAAAGTCGTATGGTTGAGGGATTTTTACACATCGTGCAGCAAGACAAAGCGGAGTTTATATTGAATAAATGAGCATTTGGCTTGCAAAGGATGTGCGAAAATCACCAGCCAGACGACTTTTGGTATTATCCCCACAACAATAAATAGGTATAAAGTTAAAGGTCGGGCGCAAACCCGACCTTTAACTTTATACCTATAATATATTATATATTACAAACCCAACTCAGCAGCAAACTTCGCAAAGTTAGCGTCGTTCTGTGCCTGTGCTTTGAGTGCGGGGTTCTTAGCGATTGCGCTATTCAGGTACGATGCAGCAGCCTTGCTGTCACCCTCCTTAGCAGCGATAACTGCCTTGAGGTACTCAGCGTCAGCCGAGTTGTCGTTAGCGATTGCGCTCTTAGCAGCTGCGAGGTTGTTGTTACATACCTCAGCAACAGCCTTGTTGTAACCGGTCAGCTGAGCCGAAGCAGCCGAGTAGTCACCCTCAGCGAGTGCGAGCAGACCCTTAGCGGTCTTAGCCTCGTTTGCGCCGAGCGAGTTGAGATACTGCTTAGCCTCTGCTACGTTACCCTGAGCAACAGCAACCATTGCGAGGTTGTTGGTGATCTCGGGAGCCGACTTCAACTGAGCAGCCTTCTGCAATGCAGCCTTAGCCTCAGCGAGCTTGCCCTGAGCAGCCTCAGCAACTGCGAGGTTGTTCCAAGCGCGAACGTCGTTGTAGGTCTGAGCAGCCATATTGTAGATAGCAGCCTTCTCAGCAGCGTTGTTGGTCAAAGTAGCAGCGTAGAGCATCTCCTCAACGGTGAGGTTCTTGTTGTTAGCCTTAGCAGCAGCGAGCAACTGAGCGTCGGTCATACCCTCAACCTCAGCGGTAGCTACAAACTGAGTGCGACGGAGCTCGGGAAGGATCTCCTCTGCCAACACCTTGTAAACCGACGAGAGGTTCTTGATCTCCTGGTCACGCTTAGCGGGGTTCGAGTACATGCTGAGTACGTTCAAGATGAGGTCTTTGTCCTTCAAGCTCGAAGCCTCAACCAATGCCTTGAAACCATCCCAGTCCTCACCATAAGCAGCTGCGTCGTAGCTTACGTTAACGCCCTCGAGCTTCTCCTGGATAGCGGTCTGACCCGACTCGCTACGCTGCTTCGAAAGCTTGTCGTTGAAGTTCTCGGGACCATCGGGCGATGCATAACCCTTCGAGAATACGTTGCCAAGAGTTACGTTAGCCTTCTCAGCGTTCTCCTTGATAAATGCCTCAAACTCGTTGATCGAAGCCTCGCTCAGCTGTGCGGGGCGAACCTTTGCACTGTTGATGAGGTACTTAATCTCAGCCTCCGAGCTGATAGTGGTAACACGCGAGAAGTTGTCCTTCATATAACCCATACCCTCAGCGTTGTTAGCAGCGTTCTGGGTAGCGTCGATACCCTGAGCAGCAGCGATTGCAGCGAAGGGAACGAAGTCAGCGAACTTGGGCGAGCAGTCGTCAGCGCAACGCGACTCGAAGCGCAACTCCAAGGTACCCTTGTTAGCAGCGGGAGTATAGGGGAAGGTTACGGTCTGAGTGTAGGAACCACCCTCTGCCTTAACGATAGTGGTGTAGTTGTCCTCTACATACTCACCCTGAACGAACTTAGGAGTGCCAGCGATCTCGCCACCCTCGTAAACCAATACAGGGGTAATCTTCATAATAGTCTCCTCGTCGAAGTAGCGGGGAGGGAATGTTACGGTAACCTCAGCGGTAACAGACGAACCTTTCAAGGTCATCACCTCGGGGTTGCAAGCGACCTCGATCTTGTCGATGTTCTTCTGCATCTTCTGAGCGCAATTGCAACTTGCCAAAACCATAGTGGCAAGTACCATACATACGGTTGCAAATCTTTTCATAATGCTTTTTGTTAGTGTTATTAAAAATTATTTGTTCTATTTTGTTTCGTTTTCACGCCCCTTTCGGGGTTTTGTTCTTCCAATTGGGTGCCTTCTCCCAGCCTCGTTATCCGAGCAGAAAATCATAAAAACCTCCGCCCCTTTTAACGTGCTAATTCGAGAGTGTTAAAAAATAGCACTCCCGATTAGCAAATATAGAGATATATTTTGTATTTCCCTAATTTTTTTTGAACAATTTTTTCCAAATCAAATCGTCCAAAAAACTTTCAGCGAGGTACACCCAAATTCTGTGCCACTATTTCTTGGGCAGCAGAACCTTGCGGGAGAGTTTCAACTTATTGGTTTTCTGGTCGATAGCAATAAGTTTAACATCAATCATATCGCCCTCTTTCAGACCGGTCTCCTCCATTGTCTCATAGCGGCGGTGACCAATCTCCGAGATGTGCAACAGACCATCCTTACCGGGGAGAATCTCAACAAATGCGCCAAAGGCAACAATCGAGCGAATCTTACCATTGTAAACCTCACCAACCTCGGGAACAGCTACGATACCCTTGATGCGAGCCAGAGCGGCATCCATACCCTCCTTGTTCTCACCGAAGATATCAACAAAACCCTTCTCATCCTTCTCGGTGATGGTGATGGTGGTGCCGGTAGTCTTCTGGATGTCCTGGATAACCTTACCACCGGGGCCGATAACTGCACCGATAAACTCCTGAGGAATAACAATCTGTACGATGCGGGGTACGAAGGGACGGAAGTCCTCGCGGGGCTCAGCGAGAGTCTCGCACATCTTGTCGAGGATGTGCATACGACCACGGCGTGCCTGCTCCAATGCCTTAGCCAGCACCTCGTACGACAGACCGTCAACCTTGATATCCATCTGGGTAGCGGTGATACCATCGCGGGTACCAGCCACCTTGAAGTCCATATCGCCCAAGTGGTCCTCGTCGCCAAGGATATCCGACAGAACGGCATACTTGCCACTCTGCGAGTCGGTGATAAGACCCATTGCAATACCCGAAACAGGCTTCTTCATCTTCAAGCCCGAGTCCATAAGTGCCAAAGTACCAGCACATACGGTAGCCATCGACGACGAACCGTTCGACTCCAAAATATCCGACACTACGCGAACTGCATAGGGGTTCTCGTCACCTACGGGAACCATAGGCTTCAACGCACGCCAAGCCAAGTTACCGTGACCAATCTCACGACGCGACAAACCACGCGAAGGACGAGCCTCGCCAGTCGAGAAGGGAGGGAAGTTGTAGTGGAGTACGAACTGCTCCGAGCCCTGCACCAATGCCTCGTCAATCATCTTCTCGTCGAGTTTGGTACCGAGGGTTACAGTCGAGAGCGACTGAGTCTCACCACGGGTAAAGATTGCCGAACCGTGTGCAGCGGGCAGATAGCCAGCCTCGCACCAAATGGGGCGAATCTCGTCGGTCTTACGACCATCCAGACGAATACCCTCGTCGAGAATCATATTGCGCATAGCCTTCTTCTGTACCTCGTCGTGGAAGTAGCGGTGAATCAGAGGTTTCAACTCTGCCAACTCCTCCTCAGTGTACTGCTCGCAGAACTTAGCCTCCAAAGCGTCGAAGAGATCCGAACGCTCCTGCTTTGCAGTACCGCTGGTAGCAATCTTGTATGCCTCGTCGTAGGTCTCAGCGATAACCTTAGCCTTCAACTCCTCGTCGTTCTTCTCGTGGCAGTACTCGCGCTTAACATCCTTGCCAAGCTCCTTGCTGAGCTCAATCTGAGCTGCGCAGTGCTTCTTGATCTCCTCGTGAGCGAACTTGATAGCCTCGAGCATATCTGCCTCCGAAACCTCCTTCATCTCACCCTCAACCATCAGGATATTGTCGATGGTTGCGCCGACCATAAGGTCGAGATCAGCACGCTCGTTCTCCGAGAAGGTGGGGTTGATAACCAATTTGCCATCGATACGCGATACGCGAACCTCCGAGATAGGACCCTCGAAGGGGATATCCGACACAGCAAGAGCAGCCGAAGCAGCCAAACCTGCAAGTGCATCGGGCTGGATATCCTTATCTGCCGAGATGAGGTTTACGGTTACGAAAACCTCAGCGTGGAAGTTGCTGGGGAAGAGGGGACGGAGTGCGCGGTCGATAAGACGAGCCACCAAAATCTCCGAGTCCGAGGGGCGAGCCTCACGTTTGAGGAAGCCACCGGGGAAGCGACCAGCAGCCGCATATTTCTCCTTGTATTCAACCGAAAGCGGCATAAAGTCGCAATCATCTTTTGCCTCTTTTGCGGCACAAACGGTAGCAAGCAGCATAGTGTCGCCCTGCTTTACCACCACGGCACCGTCAGCCTGCTTAGCCAACTTGCCGGTCTCGATAATCACCTCGCGGTCGCCGCCAAGGTTGATTACCTTCTGAGTTGCATTGTACATCATTTCGTTTCTATCTTACATCAAAAATTTTGCCTCATTTTAAAGAGGTTAAGGCTTATATTTTCAGACAACCAACTGACCCTCAGCCGATTAACCGAAAACTCAAAACCCCACCCCCTTATAAGCAAAAGTAAAGGCAATCACCAACAATTGTGTGGAATTGCCTTTACTATTACTTACCTTCTCACGCAAGAACTATTTACGCAAGTTAAGAGCCTTAACGATTGCACGGTAACGCTCGATGTCGTTCTTCTTGAGATAATCGAGCATCTTACGACGTTTACCAATCAACTTCAACATAGCACGCTGAGTACCAAAGTCGTGTTTGTTGCTCTTCAAATGCTGTGTAAGGTGGCTGATACGGTAGGAGAACAGCGCGATCTGGCTCTCGGGCGAACCGGTGTCGGTGTTAGACGCACCGTAAGCAGCGAAAAGCTCCTGCTTTTTTTCGGGTGTTAAATAACTCATTTGTTTATAATAATTTATTGAGGTTCCGCTTTACGATGAATACGCCTTACCGTATCTCACCAAAGCGTGGCGCAAAGATACCTTTTTTTTGACGAGTAACAAATTAATTATCATTTTTTTTGCCGTTTTGGGAGTTTCGGCAGGTTTTTTTCTACCTTTGTATAATAAAAGCGACAAAATATGACTCTTTTTTCCACATTTTTCAGACATTTAGCGGCTCTTGTCGGGGGAGGTTTTGCACTTGTTGCGACCCTCTTTCTCCCCACCTCGGCGAGTGCCCAAAGCGATACAACACGCCTCTATCAATTTGCCATCCACGAAGACATTATGCCCTCGACGGCCAACCTTGTGCGCAACCGTCTGGCCGATGCCGAGGCGATGGATGCCGACGCCATTTTGATTGATATGAAGACCTACGGCGGTCTGCTTGACGCTGCCGACTCGATACGCACAATGCTCCTCAACTGCCCCCGCCCCGTGTGGGTCTATGTGGCAAATCAGGCGGCAAGTGCGGGTGCTCTGATAGCCGTCGCTGCCGACTCGATTTATATGCAGCCCGGTAGTTCGATAGGTGCAGCCTCGGTGGTCGACCAGAACGGAAATCTGATGCCCGACAAGTACCAGAGTTTTATGCGCGGTATGATTCGCTCCACGGCCGAGGCGCACGGCAAACTCCCTGTCGTTCAGGCAGGTGACACCACCTGGGTATGGCATCGCGACCCCGCTATTGCCGAGTCAATGGTTGGCACTTACAGCGACACAGGCGACTCACTCCGCGTGGTCACCTTCACCCCCGAAGAGGCGGTCGAGGCGGGCTACTGCGAGGGGATATTCCCAACCATCGAGAGCCTCCACAAGGCAACCCTCTCGGAGCCGTATGACGTGGTAGTCTACGAGCCTACCCTGCTCGACAAGTGGCTCGGCTTCCTCACCAACCCCGCTGTGCAGGGCGTATTCATCATGCTCATCATCGGTGGCATCTATTTTGAGATGCAGAGCCCCGGACTTGGTCTGCCCTCGGTGGTAGCCATTGCGGGTGCAGCACTCTACTTCGCACCGCTCTACATTGGCGGCCTGCTCGAATATTGGGAACTGGCAATTTTCCTCGTTGGCGTGGTGCTGATTTTCGTGGAGATATTCGTCACGCCCGGGTTTGGCGTGGCGGGCATTCTGGGCATACTCGGCATAGTGGTCGGACTCACCTTCTCGGCAATCGAGAGCGATCTGCTACGATATATCCCAACAGGCGAAATATCAATAGGTTACATCGTCGCACCACTCTGCACTACGATAGTCGCCGTGGTGCTTGCGACCCTCTTCTGCATCTTCTTCGGAGGCCGTTGGCTCAAAGGCTCCTCGCCACTGAGAAACAAGGTGGTGCTGAGTGCCGAGATGGTAACCGATGGCGGTTTCGCCTCGCACGAGCAGAGCCTCAACATCCTCGTCGGCGCGCGTGGCACTACCACCACCACACTCCGCCCCGCAGGTCGAGTGATGATCGACGGCAAGAGTTATGCCGCAACCACCGAGCACGGCCAATTCATAGCCAACGGAAAAGAGATAAAAGTTGTCAGAGTAGAAACAGGAACCCTCTATGTTACAGATTTTTAAACATTTTGGTCGTAAGTGTAGTTATGTGATCGGGTGGATGGTTGGACTGATGGTCGCGCTGACTATCAGCAGTTGCGCACCACGCTATCAGACCATCGAGGGAACAGCCCTCGGCACCCTATATCGCATTACCGCAAGCGGGCGTATCACCCCCACCCTCCAAGCCGACCTCACAAAACTCTTCGAGGAGGCCAACAAGGAGATGTCGGTATTCGACAAAAACTCGCTCCTCAGCCGCATCAATCGTGGCGAAACCGACTCGCTCTCGGCCAATATTATATATTGTATTGAGATGGCTCACCGCGTGAGCAAACTATCGGGTGGTGCCTACGACATCACCATCCAACCTCTTGTTGATGCCTACGGCTTTGCGGGCGACGACCCCGACTTCACGCCCAACCTCGACTCGTTGCTGCCACTCGTGGACTACCGAAATATCTCTATCGAAAACGGTCTGCTTGTTCGCCCCGAAGGTGTGCAGATTGGCCTCAACTCGATAGCCAAAGGTGCGGTGGTGGATATGGCTGCCGCACTATTGGAAGAGGCTGGCTTTGAGAGTTATATGGTTGATATCGGGGGAGAGATTTTCTGCCGTGGAGAGAACCCCTCGGGTCGCGACTGGCGCATCGGCGTAGAGACACCTTTTGAGGGCAACTTCTCAATGACGGGCGAGTATATCGAGGCGGTGCTCTCGCTCAGCGGTGCTGGTATGGCGACCTCGGGCAACTACCGCAACTTCCACGTCAACGCCGAAGGGCAGAAACTGACCCATATCATCGACCCGCACACGGGACTGAACACCGAGAGTAACCTCCTCTCCGCCACGGTGATAGCCGAGAATTGCGCCCTGGCCGATGCCTACGGCACAATGCTTATGGCACTCGGCTACGAGAGTGCGCTCGCCCTCGTCGAGAGGGAGAACATCGCCGCCCTGCTCATCTGGGCCGACGAGACGGGGCAGATGCAAATCACCGTCACCGACGAGATGCGACCCCATTTGGAATAATTCAAAATGCAAGATTCAAAATAGGATAAAAAGAGAGCAATGTCGAATTGCTCTCTTTTTTTGTAGGGAGTTTAAGGAGTTTAGTGAGTGTAGTGAGTTTAAGGATTATCCCTATGTTCCCTATGTTCCCTAAATTCACTAAACTCCCTTTTACACTGCCCACCATCTTCACGGGTACGATTTTTCGTACCCGTGAAGCCATTGGGTTGCAATTCCAATTTTAATGCGGTGCATTGCACCGCAAGAGGTTCACGACAGTGATTTTCGGAAATAGGGTGTTGCGCAGTCGGAAGGAAGTAGAGGTGCTGATTAATGAAGCAGTATAAATAAATGTGTTGCGTTTGCTTTAGTTACTTTGCTCTGGACTGCCTACCACCTGCCTTCCTAAGAGAAGGCATTAATAAATCTGACCCACCCCCAAGCCCCCGCCTCGGCGGGGGATGTGTCCTCGGCAGAGCCGAGGCGAGATTTTAATGGAAAAGCGTCTATGACGCCTTTCAAATGCGCGAAGCGAGCACCTCCCCGAAAGCAAGCGACAACCCCGAAAATCGCTCCTCGTGCCGTTTTTGACTCCATCTTTTTGGGAAAAAGATGGAAAGAGAGAAGGTCCACAATGCCACCAACACCCCCAAATCCCTCACAGCGCCCCCACCATCTTCACGGGTACGATTTTTCGTACCCGTGAAGCCATCGGGAGAGATTCTATTTCTAATGGGTGCGTTGCACTGCCAACAGAAAACAGCCGAGAGTATTTCACTAC
>JAFNVE010000016.1 GCA_017379955.1 Tidjanibacter sp.
CAGTCGCCCGTAACCCCCGTATATATGAAGGGCGGTAACGAGGAGGGTACTAACCTTATCGTTGACCTTCGCGAGAACTACGGTATCTTCTGCTCTATCGTGATCTACCCCGTAATCCCGAAGGGCGAGATCATCCTGCGTATTATCCCCACAGCGGCTCACACCCTGGAGGATGTACAGCGCACTATCGAGGCATTCAAGGCCGTACGCGAGAAGTTCGATGCTGGTTACTATGCATCAATGCCTATCCCGCAGAAGGCTGATCCCGAGTTCCAGGTTCGCTAATCAGGATTCATTAAATAGAAATAGGGCAACTCTCATGGTTGCCCTATTTTTTGTATAAGGATAAAAAATGGCTGCCCGCGAAGGCAGCCATTGCTATTTTTGTCGGTTGTGATTATTTGTACTTAGCAACGCGCTCGTCGTTGATCACACCCTTCCAGTTCATACCGAAGGCGAAGTCGTAGGTGTTACCCTCGCTGTCAACGTGGCAGCGCATATCGCGAGTAACATCCTCCAGCTGCTCCTCTACGGTCTGCATGTCGGCGGGAAGCTGCATGGGCAGAAGACCTGTAGGCTCTGTCTTACCGCTCAATACATCCAGAACGGCCTGCTTCTGTACGTTGAAGCCGAACAGGATAGCGTCAGCCACACCCTCGAACTCGCTCATAACCATAGGACGGTTTACATCCACCTGAACGATTACGGGCTTAGAACCCATCTGACGGCGGGTCTTGAGGATAAGGTCGAGCTGATCCTTGTTGGATGTCTTCACGGTCTTACCCTTATAAGAACGGTTGGTGAATGACTCCAGCGGGTCGCCACCTGCGAGGCTCACCTCACGAGCGTGAGTAGCGGTGTAGTCGTTGTACTGAAGGCTGATAGGCATGTAACCGTTGCCACCCTTTGCTACATCGGCGGGGTCGTAACCTGTGCCGTTTGCGGGAGCGTCAACAAATACGATTGCGAAGTCAGCCTCGGCGGGAGTCTTCACTACGGTGAAGTACTTTGAGAGCATCTCGGCGGGTACGGGCATCTCCCAGTGACCCTGAGGCTGCTGCTGAGGCTGCTGAGGACGTGCGCCAGCACCTGCGTTGCCGCGGAAAGCAGCACGGGGAGCAACCCACACCTCGGGAACATATACCTTAGCCTTCTCAGCCAAAGGCAGAACACCACCCTTATTCTTAAGCATTACGATTGAGCGCAACTGTGCCTCGTAACCAGCCTTCATAAAGTCGGGGTTACCAACCTTAGCCTTTGTCTGCTCTACATCGAGGTAGGGGTTCTCGAACAGGCCAAGACGGAATACGTTCAGAAGAAGACGTACGGCAGTCTTCTCCATGCGGGCACGCATCCACTCCTCGCCCATCTCATTAACACCCATCTCGTAAGCCTCCAAAACGGGACCCTTATCGTTGTTACCACCGAACATATCGACACCAGCCTTGATAAGCTTGTAGTGACGCTCTGCTACTGTGAGGTGCTCAACACCCCAGCTGGTAGTACCGAATGAGTTTACCGCGCGGTTGTCCTTGGTTACACCCCAGTCAGTACATACAACACCCTCGAAGCCATACTCGCCACGAAGTACGTCGTTGATCAGGTAGTCGCTGAATGCGTTACCTACATTCTCGCCATTCTTCTTGTCGATGTCGGTAGAGATTGTGTAGTAGGGCATTACGGCTGTAGCCATGCCAGTCTTGCCGTTGAGCTTGAAAGCACCCTCGGTGAAGGGCTGCATGTGGTCAGCCAGGCGACCACCGGGGAATACGGCATACTTACCGAAGCTGTAGTGTGCATCACGACCAGCCTCACCAGCACCACCACCGGGCCAGTGCTTAATCATTGCGTTCACGCTGTGGAAACCCCAGCCACCGTCGATCTCGGCGTCACCCTCCGATGTCTGGAAGCCATCAACATATGCACGAGCCATATCGGTTGAGAGGTCGGGATCCTCGCCGAATGTACCGTTGAAGCGGCTCCAGCGGGGCTCCGTAGCGATGTCAATCTGGGGTGAGAGAGCTGTTGCGATACCGAGTGCACGATACTCCTCCGATGCAATCTTACCAAACTGCTCCATAACGGCGGGATCGAACGTAGCTGCGATACCGAGCGATGAGGGCCAGTAAGAGATGTCGCCGTTAGAACCTACGTAGTACTCTACGTTCTCGCCAGCACTGTGGCGAGGGTCAGATGAGTTGTTGGCGGGGATACCGAGGCCGATACCCTCAACGTAAGCCTGCACGTTGTTGCTCCACTTTGCGGCAATCTCGGGTGAGCCTACGCGTGTAACCAGTACGTGACGAAGGTTATCCTCGGTGAGGAACTTCATCTGTGCCTCCGAGATCTCCTCGGTAGGAACTGCCTGGTGGGCACTGTAGAGCATAAGACCTGCGATCTGCTCGATAGTCATCTGCGATGCCAGATCCTCGGCACGCTGCTGCACGGGCTTACGCCAATCCTCGTAGATATCCACCTTGCCGTTGCGGTTCAAATCCTTGAACGCATAACCGCCCTTGGTGAGAATCTGCACACCTGACTTTGCCGAGTAGCCCAGAGTGGCACCCTTGCCCTGTGTGATCTCGATGTGAGAACCCTTGTCCTCACTTGTCCACTTCTGACCGCAACCGCTAAGCAGTGCCGCAGCCAAAGTAAGACAACCTAAATGTCTGAGTTTCATAATAAAAAGTTTTTTGGTTTGGATTATTATTGTGTTACTATCCTTTCAACTCCTTATATAATAGTTCAATGGCGTATGCCGATGCACGCGATATGATCTGCCCGCGGTCGAGGCCCGAATTACGCATCACGGCTACCGTATGCGTTGGCGTAGCAACAGCCATCCACACCGTGCCTACGGGCTTAGCCTCGCTGCCTCCCGTGGGGCCTGCTATGCCTGTGGTGGCAATGGCGTAGTCGGCACCCGTCGTGCGGCGCACACCCTCGGCCATCTGACGCGCTACGGTCTCGCTCACGGCACCGTGTGTCATTATATCGTCATAGTTCACTCCCAACACATCACGCTTTACCTCGTTGGCGTAGGCCACAACACCTCCCAGGAAGTAGGCCGATGCACCAGCCATAGC
>JAFNVE010000157.1 GCA_017379955.1 Tidjanibacter sp.
CCATTGGGGTTGCCTGTTGCCGCAAAGTTGGTCCAAGCGGTAATCATACGCTCTGCCAAGTCGTAATCACCCTCGGTGAAGGGACGCCAGCTCAGGCGCAACGATTTGAACATAAACCACAACTCCGACGAGTGGAAAGCACCTGCATCGTCACCGGGGAGCTTGCGCGCAAATTGGTATGCGTAAGCCACACCACCTGCCTTCTCGCGCTCGGTGCAGAAGCGTGCCACTGCGGGACCTGCGCCAAGACCACCCATATCGTCAAGGGTACCACCTATCATATAAGGTACATCAGCGATGTGACCTGCAATTGTTGCCTGCGAGAAGTTCTCTTTCATAGCGTAGCCGTCAATCACGGGCGAAGTAGGCACGCGGAGCCACTCACGAGTCTCTGCCGAGTAACGCGACGAGAGGGTATAAATCTCATCGGTCGATGCGGCACGCATCTTCTCAAGAGTGTCGTAGCCAGCCCAATCCATCAACTTCTTGCCGGCAGCCTCGCCATCAGCCAGAGCTGTGCCACCAAGAAGAGCACGGTCGGTCACGCCACCACCACTCTGAATAATAGCCTTGCTAATCAGGTTCTTCGACAAGTCAGACGAAATCAGAGTCTGAACACTCATCGCACCTGCACTCTGACCCATAATAGTTATATTGTCGGGGTCGCCACCGAACTGAGCGATATTCTCCTTCACCCATTTCAGAGCGGCAATCTGGTCGAGCATACCGTAGTTACCCGAAACACCGTTGGGACTCTCTGCCGAGAGCAAGGGGTGAGTGAAGAAACCGAAGATACCGAGGCGGTAGTTGAAGGTCACGAGCACACCACCGTGCTTTGCCCACTCCTCACCATCCATCTCGGGCTCAAAACCCCAGCCAGCAGTATAACCACCACCGTGAATCCAAAGAGTTACGGGGAGTTTAGCGTTTGTCTTGCCGGGCTTGGGAGTCCATACGTTCAGATAGAGGCAATCCTCGCTATAAGGAGCATCGCCCTCCCAGAAGAACTCTTTCTGATAGAAATCGCCCTCGCGGTGTGCTGCCTGAACAGCAGCATTGCCCCACTTGTCGGCAACCATCACGCCCTCCCAGGGAGTAACAGGCTGAGGAGCCTTCCAACGCAAGTCGCCCACAGGAGCGGCAGCAAACGGAATACCCTTATAGACGTAAATACCGGGGTTCTCGCCAACGATACCCTGAACCTGTCCGCCCTCGATAGTGAGAACGGGATTCTTCTCGCCACACGAAGTGAGTGAACCTACTGCAAACAACGAAGCAGCTACAACGATAATCTTTCCGAATAAATTCTTCATAGGTTAAATAGTAGTTATTGAATTGGTCTAAAAAAAGAGTTTCAATACACCGATACAAAGTAAACTTAAAAGTTTGACAAGCATCGTTGCAACAATACAAATATCATCAATTTTGTGCAAATAAAATAACTTATTGGTATAATTCTCTCGCATAATCACAATATATGCCATTAAAACTTGCTCTTTTCGCCGGAAAACAGACTCTCGATCGCTCGAATTTGCCAACAATTCCGCCGCAAGACTCCTCTTTTGCTCCGTTCTGCAAAATTTCCTCGTATCGTAGCCCGAAAATCATCAACTCCGCACAAAACAAGCAACAAAGGCAATTTACACCGTCAATTCAGCCGTTGATGTTCAAAAAAACACCATCGCAGTACAAATCAATAGGCTGTAAAGAGGATTTTACCTATTTTTAACGGTTAATTCTTACAAAAGAGCATGCGCGTACCAAAACTAACTATCGGAAGGGCATTAACACCCTTTTTGTTGCTTATCTCAACACTCTTCGTTTCGTGTGTTGACGAGAGCAAAATCGACTCCCCAAATGACGGCATCAGGATTGTCGACGGAGTGGAGAATATTGCTATAAAGAAGATTGTGGAAGACCAATCGGGATTTCTCTATATGATTTCCGATTTCGGTTTGTTCCGCTTTGACGGCACAAACTATCTTCAATATACAAGCACGGCAAGCCCGAACTCTATCTCCGTAAATACCATCAACGACATCCACATAGACAACAACGGGGATATTTGGCTGGCCACACAGAAAGGCGTAGATTGTCTTAAACAAGGAGGTACCACATTTGAGCACTACCTCATCGACGACTACAACAACTACACGATGCGCATCTTGGAGGACAACCAGGGCCGACTTCTGACCCTTACTCGCACCGGTATCTTCCTGCTCAACAAGGAGCGCGCCGCTTTCGACAAGGTTATCTCCTTTGAAAATGGCGTAGATTTCAGCATATCGTCGAAGGTCTTTATCGACAACCTGGGTCAGGTATGGATTCTCTCCGAGAATGCATTGCAGCGATACGACAACCTCTTTAACTATCAGGGTAAATATGAGTTAAATGGCACGGTGGGTGCCTCTATCTACGACGGGGCGAGCAGCCTCTATCTCGTCTACCCCGACCGCATTCGTCGCTTCGACCTCTCATCTATGCAACTCACCGACAATGTTGGCCGATTGGAGCAGATTGTGCCCCGACAGATTATCCACATCTCTGCTCTTGGCAGCAATCAGATGATTATCATCACTCGCGATAACCACTACTGCTACAACTTCATAACCAATGCCCTCTACTCACACACGGACAACAACCTCCCCTATTGGATTACTCCCGAGAGATTCTCCATCAACAGTGTGACCAAGAGCAGCAACGGCACAATCTACTTTGCCACAAACACCGGCTTCCGCAGCGCACGCGCAGCAGAGCAGGTTGACGCGACCGAGCGAAGCATGATTCGCTTTATGCAGCAGGATAGGAGCGACAAGTTGGTGAGCAATGGTCGTTTTGCGTGGAAGGTGTTGGGTCGTCAGCTGAGGATTCTGGATATTAAAACCCATGCGGAGCGCACGATAGATATTAATGAGGTTCTGGGGCAGTATGCTCCGAGCACCAACGCCTTGTTCTCGCCCATCCTTGCCCCCGATGGTCGCCTATTCTTTGCATCTGGCAACTATATCTACGCCTGCACCATTGACGAGGCAGGTATTCCCGCATTTCAGTGTCGCTACACTTGTAACATCAACTCCCCCATCAGGAACATTGCCATCGATGGTGAGGGTGCTGTATGGTTGGCAGGCACCGGACTGACACTCTACTACGGTCTGCGTCCTCAGAACGGCGAGAAGAGTATCGAGATGCAGACTATCAATATCGAGAGTGAGTTTAGGCAGATTTACTCCTCACGCGTCACCACGCTCCGCAATGGCAATGTGGTATTCGGTTTCACCGATATCGGCCTTGTGATTGTGAATAGTCGCACTATGCAGCCCCACAATGTTCCTCTCTCCGAAACCGACAAGCAGATGTATATCAGCACTATCGAGGAGGACAACGAGGGTTATATCTGGGTAGGTACGACAGATGTTGGCCTCTTCATTCTTAACCCCTCGACAGGTGTTGCTGAGAAGGTAGAGCAGTTTGCTGATATGCGTATCAACAACATTGTTTGCGACCGCAACGGTACAGTTTATCTGCTCGACGACAATACAATCTACCGCTACCTGAGTGCGACAAAGAGTTTTGAGCAGATATCGCTGAGCGACTCGGGGGTAGGCAACAATACCCTGCTCTTTGCGATGCCTGACGGCCGCGCGGCATACGCCTATCGCGACCATATCTCCTTGCTCGACAAGACCCGCACATCGCCCATAGAGGTCAACCTCGGAGCGATTGTCACCTCGCACAACAGACTCATCAACACAGGCGTTGCCAACAACGATGAGAAGGTGAAGATTCTGCTCAACAAGAAGCCCGAGGATATGACAATCTACCTCTCGGTGATTGGCGAAAATAACGCCTCTCTGGCGCAATACATGTATGATATCCCAGGTCTGACCGAGGGCTGGACCACACTTGTCAATCGTGGTGGAATCCCCCTCTACGGCCTCCACTATGGC
>JAFNVE010000158.1 GCA_017379955.1 Tidjanibacter sp.
ATTCTCAAAAACAACAACCGAGAGATATATCGAATATCTCTCGGTTGTATCATTTTGAATTTTGAATCTTGAATTTTGAAATAAAAAGTCATATGATTGAGGGATTTTTAGGCAGAGGGGTTTGGCGAGCCGCGAAGCATACTTATCGTATGTGAGCGGTTCACCAAGCCCCTCTAACACCAAAATCACCAATCAGATGGCTTTTTTAGAAGTATTTGATGGTTGTGCCTTCAATCGCCGAAATCAAACTATTCGCCACGCTCGATGCGCCGATGCGGAAGAGGCGTGGGTTGAGCCACTCGGGGCCGAGGATCATCTTGACGATGGTGTAGTAGAGTGCTGCATCCTCGGCAGTGCGGATACCGCCCGCTGCCTTGAAGCCCACCTGACGGCCTGTCTGCTGGTAGTAGTCCTTGATTGCCTGGCACATAACGACTGCCGCCTCGGGGGTTGCAGCCACGCCAATCTTGCCGGTAGAGGTCTTTACAAAGTCGGCACCTGCGAACATCGACAAGAGCGATGCACGGCGAATCAGTTCAGGGGTTTCAAGCGCGCCGCTCTCAACAATCACCTTGAACACGGTGTCCTCGCCCGCCTCGTTGCGGAGCATCTCCACCTCGTTGGCCATCTGGTCGTACTGCTCCTGAATCATCTCGCCCACGTTGATAACGATATCCACCTCGTCGGCGCCATTTTCAACAGCCATTGCCACCTCCAACATCTTCACCTCCATAAAGGTCTGCGATGCGGGGAAGCCTGCTGCCACGCTGGTCACAGCGATATCGCTGCCCTCAACGCCCAGGCCCACAACATCGACAAATGAGGGGAAGACGCAAATCGAGGCAACATTGGGAATCGAGGGGAAGTGTTTCTGCATCTCGACAGCCTTGCGCACAAAGTTCTCCACCGAGCGTACCGAGTCGGTCTCGCTGAGTGTGGTGAGGTCGATGACGCTGAAACAGGTGCGATAGACATCGCCATTATAGTTCTTCACAGCCTCCTTGCGAGCGGTGGCCACCAAGCGTGCAACCTCTTTCTCGCTTACTGCGGGGGCATATTTTCCGAGCAACAAAGAGTAGTCCATATTGTGTAGTTTTAATTAGTTACCATATCAAAAACAGTGCAAGATACGAGTTTTTGTCGATTTTCCCAACATTTACCTCTCTCTCCCACATTTATCTATCGAGCTCGCGCAGATACTCGCGTGGCAGGACACCGAACTGCTCCTTAAAGAGTTTAGTGAAGTAGCTCGCTGAGTTGTAGCCCACCATCTCAGCCACCTCGGCAATCTTGGCGTTGCCTGATTTGAGGAGCTCCATTGCGCGGTTGAGCTTGTACTTGCGGAAGAAGTCTGTCGGGGTGTCGCCGGTGAGGTTCTTGATTTTGTAGTACAGTTTGGTACGCGAAATCAACATCTCACGAGCTATGTGGTTGATATTGAGCTCGGGATTCGCCAACTCCTTCTCCATAAGTTCGTAGAGTTGTTTGAGGAAGTTGCGGTCCTGAATCTCCAACAGATCCTCATCGAGCTTCGCCACCGTAGTACTCTCGCCCACCATCTTGCGGATATTGTCGCGGTTGCTGAGTTGCGACTTGATAAGTGCCAGAAGGTATTTGGGGTCGAACGGTTTTACCACATAGGCATCTGCGCCCGCATCAAGACCCTCCACCTGCTCGCTCACTGTCGCCTTGGCGGTGAGCATAATGAAGGGGATATGACTCATCATAAAGTTCTCCTTCACCATACGGCAGAGCTGGTAACCATCGACATCGAGCATCAGCACATCGCTAATCACCACTGCGGGGTTTATCTGCTCAATGGCCTCGTAGCCACTCATAGCATCGAATCGGGTGATTACGTTGTAGTGGGGTGCGAGGAGTGTTTTGAGGTAGTACTGCACCTCGTAATCGTCGTCCACCACCAATACGATAGGCTTGCTATTGTCCTCCTCAGCCACCTCGGGCACATCAACAGTATATTCGCTCAGGTAGCGGTCGGCATCTACCGATACAAACTGCTCGTTCTCCTGTGCATGCTCACTCTCCGAGTAGGCACTCTCGTTCACGGGAAGTATCAGCGAGAAGAGCGCACCCTTCTTGCCATCGATAGACGAGCGGTTGAAGGCCTTAATCTCGCCGTGGTGCAGCTCTACAAGTTTGCGCGAGAAGTAGAGGCCGATACCCGTGCCGCCAATATTCTGACCCGATTGGGTCGAGTAATATCTGCCGAAGATAGATTCTGTCTTGCCCTCGGGGATTCCGATACCCGTATCACTCACAGAGATAGCCACATAGCTCTGACCGTCGGCAGCACTGCCAAAGGTTTTGTTGAGCCACTCGCGCGTAGGCATAGAGATAGTAACGTCAATCTCGCCACCTGCGGTCGAGAATTTGAGGGCATTGGAGAGGAGGTTGCTGAGTATCTTTTCGTACTTATCCTCATCAAGATAGACGAGCATCGAATCCTCCGACGCGTGGAGCGAGAGAGAGATTCTCTTCTGCTCGCGGGCGTGCTCGAAAAGTCCCATAATCTGGCGGGTCTGAGCCACCACATCGACCAGCTTAACCTCCAATTTGAGTGCGTCGTTTTCGAGCTTGTTGAACTCCAACATCTGGCTCACCAGACGCAACAGACGACCTGCATTGTGCTTGATAATTTTGGGCAGTCGTGCGTCGGGCTTGCTGTCGGGGTCATCGTCGCACAAGGTGGTTGCCGCACCGTGAATCATAGTGAGTGGTGTGCGGAACTCGTGCGAGATATTGGCGAAGAAGTCCATATTCATCTTGTTCAGTTGTCGCTGCTTTGCCTCATCGCGACGCGCCACCTCCGCCTCGATACGCGTGTGGTTGCTACGCTTGAAGAGGTCGTAGACAAGCAATATCAGCAAAATACCCAAAATACAATAGACGACTATCGCCATTGCCGATATGAATAGCGGTCGTTTCACTACAAACTCTATCGTTCGCTCGCTCTCGGGGTAGCTCTTGTCGCCCACAGCCAGGCGCACACGGAATTGGTGCTTGCCAAAGGGGAGCGAAGAGTAGTATGCCATATTTCGGTCGTTGACATCTATCCAACTCTCATCGACATCCTCCATCCTGTATTGGTAGCGGAGTGGCAGACGACCTGTATAGTCGAGTGCGGCAAAACCGATACCGATATTTGTCTGGTCGTGGCGGAGGGTTACCTTAGGCAGGAAGATAACATCCTGCTCCACAATATCTTGCGACTCAAAGCTACGCACCACACGATTATTCACCTCCAAACGCTCGATATAGAGCGAGGGGATTGGGTAGCCAGAGGTAATATCGAGAGGGTTGAAGAAGGTCAGACCGTTTGTCGCACCAAAGGCAATCACACCGTCGGGCAGAGTTGCCGATGCGCCATAGTTGAATTGGTTGCCACCCATACCGTCGTTGGTATAATCCACGGCGCGGGTGAGCAGGCTGTCGAGCGTGCGGTCGTACTTCGACACATAGTCGAGGGTCGACACCCAGCAGTTGCCGTAGAGGTCCTCAGTGATGGAGGTAACATAGCTTGCGCTTCTCTCCAACTTATGCTCCATACGCCCCGAGGTGATGTTGTAGCGGTAGTAACCGTTACCGTTGGTGCCAATCCAGAGGTTGTGCTCGCGGTCCTCATACAGACAGGTGTTCACCACATTGCTCATATCTGGCGAAGGGTCGCCAATATTCCTGATAACCCTCAACTCCGGCTCGATGAGCTTTATGGGCTGCGACTGATAAGCCGCTACAATAGAGCCGTTTGAGAGTGTCATAATAGAGGTCAGGCGGGGGTGCTTGCCGGGGAAGAGTTGGATGCGACTAAACTCCGAGGCCTCCGCTTCGAGGAAGAAGATATCACCCGACGAGCCACCAGCCCATATACCGCCACGATGGTCCTCGGTGATGGAAATATCGACAATATCGCCCAAAACGTAGTCCACCAATGGTCGCAGACGACCACCCTCGTCGTAAGAGGCCTTCACCAGACGGTTGTCAACATTAAACCAAATATTATCACTCGAATCGACATAGAGCGAGTAGATAAGATTGTCCTTTACAGGGGCTGTCAAATCGAACAGAGGCTCGGGGCTGACATTGTGGATTTTGCGCGTGGTAGTATTGTAGAATACGATATAGTCGGGGCGGGCCAAGAGCCATAGGTTACCAGCAGCATCGGTGCGCAAATCGACAACACTCCTGCCCTGGAAGAGTTTCTGCAACTGAATATTACTTACGAACGAACTTTCAAACGAGGAGAACATCTCAAATCCCTCCTCCTGCGAGCCAACCCAGACATTGTCGCGCGAATCGACAAAGATGGTTGTGATGCGGAAGAAATCGGGCACCGCAAAGGGGAAAGCACGACTGTCGGTAGTAACCACGCGGTCGAGCACAGTGTTGTAGAGCAAAACGGTATTGTCGTTGGTGACCAAAATCAACTCCTCATCCGAGTAGCGATAGATTGCTCTGATACCCAAAGTGTTATAGCCACTCTCCTCCTTGGCGAGATTGGCGGGGAGAGG
>JAFNVE010000159.1 GCA_017379955.1 Tidjanibacter sp.
GAGAGGCATCTCTACACGGCAATCGTCGTTCTCCTGAATCTTGGTCACCACAATACGACCTCGGTCGATGTATGCAACATACGAAGCCGAATAAAATCGTTTACCCGTAGCACCCCTGCGGAGCGAGGCACAGAGCGAATCGATAGTGTCGCCTTTGAAGCCATAAGTGGCACTTAGCAACTCGTAAATCACAAAGTCGAGAGGGTATTTGGGGTCAATGCGGTCGGGGTTGATGATATCCTCGCCGCCATTGTGGTCGACAACCTGGTCGGCAATGAGTTCCACGGCACGAGTGATGAAGAACTGTGCGTCTGCCAATCTGCCGATAGCCGAAACGGTACTCTCGGTGAACTTGGGGCTAATCTCCCTCAGTCGCGGGATGATACCGAGGCGGATTTTGTTGCGCAGATACTTGGTCGAGCGATTGGAGGAGTCTTCGCGGAAGATAATGCCATTGCTCACAGCGTAGTCGTGAATCTCCTTGCGCGAAGCGAAGAGCAAGGGGCGAATAATCTTACCGTTGACCTTGCTGATACCTGTCAGACCTTTCAATCCTGTGCCACGCAGGAGGTTGATGAAAAATGTCTCGATTGAGTCGTCTGCCTGATGTGCAATGGCAATTGATTGGTAGCCATACTCTGCACAGAGTTTGTTGAACCACTCGTAGCGCAATCTGCGGGCAGCCATCTGTACCGACTCGCCCGTGCGCTCCATCTCGGCCTTGGTATCGAAACGCTTGTTGTAGTAGGGTACGCCAAAGCGTGCAGCCTCGGCCTCAACCCACTTCTCGTCCTCCTCGGCCTCCTCGCCACGCAACTGAAAATTGCAGTGGGCAACACCAATATTGTAGCCGAGCGATGCCATAAGGTGAAGCATCACCATCGAGTCTACACCGCCACTGACGGTGAGAAGTATCTTGTCGCCACGACGAATAAGCTCGTGTTCGTCAATGTATCTGTTTAGTCTGTCGATAAGTATGTTATGTTCCATAAACTACTAACCTACGATATTAATCTCGGGAACTATTCTCACCCCGAACTTCTGCTCAACCTCAGCAACTATCATCTTTGCAAACTCTATCACCTCGCCACCTGTTGCCCCTCCGTGGTTGACCAGCACAAGAGCCTGGCGGTCGTGCACTCCAACATTGCCCACTCGTCTGCCTTTCCAGCCGGCCTGCTCAATGAGCCATCCCGACGACAACTTCTTCTTATCTCCCTCGGCGGGATAGAGGGGCATATTGGGATAGGCAGCAAGCAATCTTTCGGCCACCTCTGGCTCTACAATTGGATTCTTGAAGAAACTACCGCCATTGCCCAATACTTTGGGGTCGGGAAGTTTACTCTCGCGGATTGTGATAACTGCCTGACGGATATTCTTCAACGATGGCTCGCCCAACTTCTCTACCTCGGCGCGCAGTGCGCCATAGTCCAAGCGCGGGGCTGCTATGCGACTCAGGCGCAGATTGATTGCCGTAATAATCACCTTACCTGCAAGCGACTGCTTAAAAATGCTCTCGCGATAGCCAAACGAGCAATACTCGCCACCCAACACCAAACGGTTGAGGGTGTCGGTGCAGAGCATCTCCACACTCTCGATAGTGTCCTTGGCCTCAGTGCCGTATGCCCCGATGTTCTGTACAGGGGCTGCTCCTGCCTGACCGGGGATTAGAGAGAGGTTCTCAATACCCCACAAGCCTCGTTCGACAGCCCAAGCCACAACATCGTCCCACTCCTCGCCCGCCTCTACGCGCACAACAACATCGTTGCCACGCTCGGCAGTGATGGTTATCCCCTTGGACACAGGGTGAATAAGTGTACCGTGGTAGTCATCTGTGAAGAGGGTGTTGTTGCCCCCGCCCAACACTCGCCAACTGCCCGCCAAAATAGAGGGGTCGGCAGTGAGTGTGGCGTGCAAATCATCGTAGGAGGTAAACTCCACGAGCTGCTCGGCCATCTGACTGACACCGAAACTGTTATATGGTTTGAGGTCGATATTTCTCTGCTCTGTTGCCATTGTAGGAGATGGTTTGCATTTTTACTAAACAACAAAATTAGAAAAAAGTAATGAAAATGCCAAGCATCGTGGATGCGTTTCTATTGAGGAAGGTTTGCAGGGTTTGGTTTGTGGTTGGCTCTGCACTACCCTTTGTGCAAATAGTGAATGTACCAAGCATCGTAGATGCGTTTCTGATCCCCCTTAAATTTAGAAAACCTTGCCGACACTCAGATAGAATCCAGTCCAGGGTTGGTGGTTGTTACCACCGCAGGTGAGCGATATGGGGCCCAGAGGACTATCGTAGGAGTACTCCAATGCGTAGCCGAAGGTGTTGTTGCGGAAATTAAACATCGGCAGGAAACTGTCGCTCTCTGTGAGTGCTGCTACCTTCGCACGGAGGTAGTGTTTGTCCCACACCTCAGCACTGAGGTAGAGTTGGGTTGCGATAACCGAGTTGTCGAAAATCTCCACATTGTGGATGCCTATAAATGGCAGTTGCTGAGCCATATATCGGCCTGCTATCTCGCCACCGACAAAGTTGTAGTATGGGTATGTGGCATTGTTACCAAAGAGTGTACGACCATAGAGCCAAGCCGATGCTGTCAGTCGCGGGCTAAGCGGGAAGACACTTTGTAGCGAGTACTGAACAGAGGCAAAGGGGACTTTGTGATTTACCGACACACCATCCGTTGTATGGAGAGTGTAGGAGGTATATATCGACGAGCCTCGGGTGGGGTAGTAGAGCTCGTCAAGTGAGTCGTAGTGCAGGTCTAAATAGTAATTTATGTAGCCTTGTGGTTCCAATTCGATTGGGTTGCCACCCTCGGCATAGAGCGACTCGTGGAATCCAAAGTGCTCATACTGAGCACCAAGATTCATATCGAAATTGCGGAGTCGAAGGTTGGTAAATGCTAAATCTATATGGTTGAGGTTGAACGAGTTAAATGCTACTCGTTTGCCCTTGTCGAATACCGAGAAGTCGTTGCTTCGATAGATATAACTACCGCCCACGTTTGCCAAACCTACGCTACCTGTGGTGAAGTCGATACGGCCGTATGGGTTCTCACTGAGCCTCAGTGTCAGGCTCGCGCTGGGTGAGAAGAGTGATTGGCGGGTGAGGATTGTGGTGTTAAGCAGAATCGACGCCATCTCCTCGGTGTCGAATCGGAAACCAGCGTTGATAGTGCCACTACGCTTGCGTGAGAGCATTACTGTAAGGTCGTAGGGTGCGTTGTTGTTGAGGCGGTACGAGACCGACGAGTAGGCACCCGTACCACGCACACGACTGATAGCACTATTTAACTCTCCGAGTGAGATAACGCTATACTCTTCGAGTTCCAAAAAACGCATCATACGCCTCGACTCGCGCTCGTCAATACCCTCGAACTTGATTTCGCCAATCATCAGCATATCGTTGTCAATCAGGTGCTTGGCAGGGCGAGAAGCAATATAGTCATCCCCAATGCCAATCTTGGTGCGGAGTGCCAGAATCTCTTCCCAATTTTCGCGTGCCACCTCTTCTCCACGCATAAGGATAGTGTCGATAGCGGCCTTGGTGAAGGAGGCTGCCGAGAAGCCTTCGAGGTTAGGGCGAAGTAGCAGGTCGACATCATCCTTGTTAATCTCGTACTTCTCCTCTCCGAGAAAGTTGGTCAATTGGTTGAAAATTTCAGCCATATTGCCCATCTCGTCGATGGTATATGGGCCGTCATAGAGGTCTACGCCAATTACAATCTCTGCACCCATCTGGCGTACCACATCAACCGGAAAGTTGTTGTAGACACCGCCATCGACCAAAATCATACTATCAGTCCTGACAGGCAGAAAGGCTGCCGGAATAGACATACTTGCGCGGATAGCCATAGGCAGTGAGCCACTGCGCGACACATACTCCTCGCCGGTGACAATATCATAACTTACACAAGCAAAGGGGATTGGCAGGTCGTCGAAACTCTCCATTTCGTGGTAGCCGATAGTTAGTTCGTTGAGCATATTCATCACGCTCTCGCCCGGGAGGATGCCTGCCGGAATTACACGACTCTCCTGTGAGAGGCTGTAACGTGCAATGTATCGGTCGGTGTGCTGACGCTCTGAGTAGTATTGATTCTCGCGTCCAATCTGGTCGCTCAACAGGCTCAGCCAATCCTGAGTGCGCAGGAGTGAGTCGAGTTCGGCAGGGGTATAGCCAATGGCATAAAGACCACCTACGATAGCACCCATCGAGGTACCTGCAATGTAGTCGATAGGTATCTCCGCCTCCTCCAATACTTGGAGCACCCGAACGTGGGCAGCACCCTTGGCACCGCCACCACTGAGCACCAGCCCCACCTTCTTACGTCCTCCAACCTTACCTTCTGGTGTTGTGGCATAGGTACTCCATACCACACCGAGGAGTGTAACCATCAACACTCCCAATCTCACTATAACTCCTCTGTGCTTTATCATATTACTTTACTCTCTCTTTTCTACTTTTTAGATGTTTTGGTGCCCTTAAATGTTGCGTTGTGAGTGGGAATTTTATCTTTTTTTCTCTCCATATCCGAAAGAAGATATTTTTTTGAAAAAAAAAATACTATATTCGTACCAAACTAAACCTTACAACCAATAAACTAAACCTATATGAGAAATTTCTGCTCACTGTTGGCTCTGACTTTTGCGACCCTTTTGGTGGGTTGTGCAGAGCAAAATCCTGTGCTTGATATTGAGGGTGGTCAGGTGGTTGGTGTTCCTACCGCTACTGAGGGCGTTATCTCCTACAAGGGTATCCCCTACGCTGCTGCACCCGTTGGTGATTTGCGCTGGAAGGCACCTCAGCCCGTTGTGGCTTGGGAGGGTGTGCTCTCGGCTGATGAGTATGGCCCTGCCTGCTGGCAGACTGACAAGACACCCGGCGAATTCTACCAAAAGGAGTTCTTCTGGGATGGCGACCCCGAGCGCAGTGAGGATTGCCTCTATCTCAATATCTGGACTCCCGCGGCAGGTCGTAACAAGAAACTTCCCGTGGCAATGTGGATTCACGGAGGTGCTTATACTCAGGGCTTTGGCCACGAGGTGGAGTTCGACGGTGAGGCTTGGGCCGATAAAGGCGTTGTGCTGGTGACTATCAACTACCGCCTTGGCATTTTCGGTTTCTATTCGCACCCCACACTCTCGGCAGAGAGTCCCAATGGTGTGTCGGGCAACTACGGTATACTCGACCAACTTGCAGCCCTTACCTGGGTGAAAAACAATATCGCTGCCTTTGGTGGCGACCCTGATAATATCACCATCTTCGGCCAGAGCGCAGGTGCCGGCAGTGTGCAGACACTTCTCGCCTCGCCACTTGCGCAACCACTTATCAGCAAGGCTATTATCCAGAGCGGTGGTGGACTCAACGCCCCCAACCAGCAGGGTACTTCGCTGGCTGATGCAGAGGCTATGGGTGCCGACTTTGCGGCTCACTATGGCAAGGACATCGCCGCTATGCGTGAGGTGCAGCCCCGAGAGCTGATGCAGATGCTGGCGACCTATCCCGCAACCTCGGGCAACCGTATGAGTACCCGACCAATTCTCGATAACCATCTGAGTTACGACACGTTCAGCAATGTGGCGCGTGCAGATGCACTTCCCGACATCCCCTATATGATTGGCTATGTGACTAAGGATGGCGAGCGACAGAACTCGGCAATTGCAGACTTTGCCCTTCTGCGCGAGGAGCAGGGACATCGCCCCGTGTTTACCTATAAGTTTGTTCGTGAGTTGCCTGGCGACGAGGCAGGTGCCTTCCACTCTTCGGAGTTGTGGTACGAGTTCGGCACCCTCAGCCGTAGCTGGCGACCCTTTGTGGAGGCGGACTACGACCTGAGCAAGCGCATGATAACCTATTGGACCAACTTCGTCAAAACAGGCGACCCCAACGGCTCCTCAGTTCCGGAGTGGATGCCTTACATTAAGAATAATAGGCAGTTTAAGGTGCTTGATATCAAGTAGGGTATTTGTGGTTAAATAACCGAGAGTATCATTGAGATACTCTCGGTTATTATTTTTAGTCTATTTTGACTAATAAGCCTCAATTTTGAATTTTGAATTTTGCATTTTGAATTGTGTAATCTCGTGATTGGCTCGCTTCGCTCGCCTTTCACTCGATGGCTTGGCAATCAGAAAATGATTGTTTGCTATGCAAACCACAAAAAAAAGATTAGAGGTCACCTTACAAATAAATTTGTGGTGACCTCTAATCTTCTTTTTGTTGCGCTTCGCGCAATAATCATTTTCTGATTGCGCTCGCGCTACTCGTGATTCCGACAGGACTCAAACCTGTAACCTTCTGATCCGTAGTCAGATGCTCTATTCAATTAAGCTACGGAACCCTTTTGCGGTTGCAAATATAGCTACTTTTGAGCAATCTGCAAATTTTTTAACGCTTTTTTTTAGTGCGATTTGTCTTACTCCCTGAGTATCTGACAAATAATTTTTATACAATTTTTCTTTTCCCCGTGACGACCCTCAGGAAGAGAGCAAAAACCGTTGCGATAACATAATAATTAGGTATCTTTGCGCGTAGAATTCTTTAACAAACAAACATAATGAAGATAATGAAAACAGTTCTGGCAGCAGCAATAGCAGTTGCAGCCTACGGTTGCGGGTCCGACAACTCCGCAAATCCCTTCTTCGCAGAGTACGACACTCCGCACGGAATCGCCCCCTTCTCCGAGATTACCATCGACCACATCCGCGAGGGTATGCTCAAAGGTATGGAGGAGCAGAAGGCAGAGATTGAGGCTATCATCGCTAACCCCGAGCCTGCAACCTTCGAGAACACTATCGTAGCAATGGATCGCAGTGGCGAGTTGTTGCGCAAGGTGCGTGGTGTGTTCAGCCCTCTGTCGAGCAGTAACTCCACCGAGGAGATGCGTGAGTTGGAGAAAGAACTCTCGCCCCTCAGCTCGACCCACAGCGACGACATCAACCTCAATCCCGCTCTATTCGCTCGTGTGAAGGCTGTATACGACCAGCGCGAGTCGCTCGACCTCACCAAGGAGGAGCAGAAGGTCTTGGAGAACACCTACAAGCGTTTTGTGAATAGTGGTGCTGAACTCTCCGACACCGACAAGGAAAAACTGCGTGCGCTCA
Source organism: Tidjanibacter sp. (assembly GCA_017379955.1). Taxonomy (GTDB): domain Bacteria; phylum Bacteroidota; class Bacteroidia; order Bacteroidales; family Rikenellaceae; genus Tidjanibacter. The sequence goes on from JAFNVE010000159.1 coordinate 7,111, forward strand.
ACAAAGAGCTCTCGATGCTTCAGCTTACCTTTGAGCAGAATCTTCTCTACGAGACTAACAACACCTTCGTAACCGTTGACAACATCGAGCGTCTGGCAGGTCTGCCTCAGGCAAATATCGAGGCAGCAGCCAAGATGGCAGAGGCAAATGGTCAGGCAGGTAAGTGGATGTTCAATATGCAGCGTCCCAGCTGCAACCCTGTGTTGCAGTACTGCTCCGACCGCTCGTTGCGCGAGGAGGTGTACAATGCATACTACAACCGTGGCAACCGCGACAACGAATATGATAATAAAGAGGTATCGGCTAAAATCGTTGCTCTCCGCTTGGAGAAGGCAAACCTGATGGGCTACAAGACCTATGCAGATATGGCACTTGCTGACCGTATGGCTAAGACTCCCGAGGCTGTATACGACCTACTCGATCAGGTATGGACTCCCGCAGTGGCTGCTGCTGAGGAGGAGCTTGACGACATCCGTGCCGAGATTCGCAAGGAGGGTAACAACTTCGAGCCTGCCGGTTGGGACTATATGTACTACCTCGACAAGGCTAAGCAGAGCAAATATGCTGTTGACGAGCAGGAGATTCGCAACTACTTGGAGATTAACAATGTAATGCAGGGTATCTTCTATGTGGCTAACAAACTCTATGGTCTGACCTTCAACGAGATTACCCCCGATGTGCCTGCCTATGAGCCTACCGCAAAGGCTTGGGAGGTTATCGATAAGGATGGCTCGCTGTTGGCTATCTTCTACGGCGACTACTATCCCCGTGAGAGCAAGGGCGCAGGTGCTTGGTGTACCTCGTTCCGTGGTCAGAGCTACAATGGCGAGGAGCGCATCATCCCCATCGTTGTTAACTGCTGCAATATGACCTCGCCCTCGGGTGATGTTCCCGCTTTGCAGAGTATTGACAATGTGGAGACTATGTTCCACGAGTTCGGCCACGCACTCCACAGCTTTATGCGCGATGTTCGCTACAATGGTGCTGGTGGCGTAGAGCGTGACTTTGTGGAGTTGCCTTCGCAGATTAACGAGCATTGGGCATTCCATCCCGAGGTGTTGGCTGTCTATGCTAAGCACTACAAGACTGGCGAGATTATC
>JAFNVE010000160.1 GCA_017379955.1 Tidjanibacter sp.
GAGCATAGGGACAATCCTTAAACTCCTTAAACTCCCATTATTCCCACAACTCCCATAATTCCTATAATTCCTATTCGCCTTATCAAAAAACCCGAGCGCAATTCGATATTGCGCTCGGGTTTTATCCAATTTTGAATCTTGAATTTTGAATTTTGCATTAAAAAAATAGAGGTCTTTCAACCTCTATTTTTTCTACTCCGTCGCCAGGCGGTAGATCTCCTCGGGGGTGGTGTCGGGGTTGGCGAAGTGGATGGTGTTGATACCCAGCTCCTCGGCGGCGAGTAGGTTTGTCTTCTTATCGTCGGTGAAGAGGGTCTCGGCGGGGTTGAGGTCGTATTTCTCCAAGAGGCGTTCATAGATTGCGCGCTCGGGTTTGAGCAGGTGTTCGTGGCTCGAAATCACTGCGCCGTCGAAATATTTGGCTACGGGGAACTTCTCAATCTCCGCCCAATACTCCTTCGGCATATTCGAGAGAATATAGCAACGGCAACCAGCCTCCTTCAATCTGCGCACCAGGTCGCAGGTCTCGGGTACTTCGCTCAGCAACTCCAATACCTTGTCGATAAGTCCGTTAGCCTCCTCGATGCTTACATTGGCATCTGCCGCGAGTGCCTCAGCAACCTCCTGTTTGGTGCGGGTGCCACGGTCGAAGTCGTGCCAATAGTCGGGGAATTTATCCTGACGGAAGAAGGAGAAGTGGTCGCCCACAATCTCGTCAAATCTATTAAAGTCGCGGCCCAAAACGACACCGCCCAAATCAAATACTATATTTTTATACATTTTCGGTTGTAATGCTAATGGGGTTGGTAAGGTATTAAGATTACTCAATCGTTATCGCTCTATGGGTTGGCGAGAGTACCTCCAGGCGTACGGTCATCGCATCGTCGGGAATCAACTCCTCCACCTTTTCGGGCCACTCCACAAGGCACAACCCCGAGCCGTAGAAATACTCCTCGTAGCCCATATCATAGGCCTCCTCGATGCGGTCAATACGGTAGAAATCAAAGTGATAGAGGTCGTCGCCCGCGGCTGTAAGGTAGTTGTTGACAAGTGCAAATGTAGGGCTGGTTACATCGTCCTCCACGCCCAATACCTCGCACAGTGCGCTGATAAGGGTTGTCTTGCCGGCCCCCATCTCGCCACGGAATACTATTACATTGCGGCCATCAAGGCTCTCCAAAATCATCTCGGCTATCTCTGTCAGGTCGCCGAGGGAATACTCTTTTCTCTTCATCTGTATAGGGGTTACTGCTTGGGTGTCAATACAATATAGGGTACAATCATCTCCTCCATTGAGATACCGCCGTGCTGGAAGGTATCCTTATAATAGCGGATATATTGATTAGCGTTGTTCGGATAGGTAAAGAAGTCGCGACCGAGTGCAAATATATAACTCGACGTCAGATTGCTCTGGGGGAGTTGAGCCTCGGCGGGGCGGTTAATCTCGAATACCTCCTTGGGGTTGTAGTTGAGGTTGCGGCCCGTCTTATAACGCAGGTTGGGTGAGGTCTCGCGGTCGCCCTGCACCTTGATAGGGTTCTCTACTCTCACTGTGCCGTGGTCGGAGGTGATAATCACCGTGTGACCTCTCTCGGCGAGCATACGCAGCAGGGTGAAGAGGTCGGAGTGCTCAAACCACGAGCGGGTGAGGGAGCGGAAGGCAGCCTCGTCGCCGGTGAGCTCGCGCATAATCTCGTTCTCCGTACGGGCGTGCGAGAGGATGTCGAGGAAATTGTATACAATAACCGAGAAATCAGCGTCATAGACGCGGGCGATATTGTCGATAAGTTTTCGGCCGGCCTCGGGGCGCACCAACTTGTCGAAGGTGGTCTGCCAGCCATAGCCCGCACTCTTAATCTGTCGGCGGAGGAACTCCTCCTCGTACATATTCTTGCCACCCTCCTCGTTGTCGTTGAGCCAGCGGTCGGGCGTAAGTTTGTCAATGGCAAGTGGCATAAGTCCCGCGAAAATGGCGTTACGCGCATACTGCGTAGCGGTGGGCAGGATACTGCAATAGAAATCCTCCTGGGCTACATCGTAGTGGCCCGCAACAAGCGAGGCGATAGCCCTCCATTGGTCGTAACGGAAGTTGTCGATAAGCAACAGTGTCGTCTTGCGGTTACGCTCCACGGTGGGGAAGATGCGGCTGCGCATCAGTGTATGCGACATTGTGGGAGTATCCTCGCCACGCGAGTTAATCCAGGTGAGGTAGTTGCGCTTGACGAACTTGCCGAAAGCCTCGCCCGCCTCCTTTTTCTGGTAGGTGAGCACCTCGCGGATACTCTCGTCGTTCGACTCGGTGAGTTCAATCTCCCAGCCTGTCAGACGACGATAGATAGCGCACCAATCAGCAAAGGTCTGTGCTCCCGAGAGCGAATTGCTGATGGAGGCAAACTGCGAGCGATAGTCGGCAGTGGTCTGCTCGGTGATAAGTTGCTGCTGGTGAACGTTTTTCTTGATGGAGAGAAGCACCTGATTGGGGTTTACGGGCTTGATGAGGTAGTCGGCAATCTTCGAACCTACCGCCTTATCCATAATATTCTCCTCCTCGCTCTTAGTCACCATAATCACGGGCGTAAGGGGACGCACCTCCTTGATAAGCGGAAGTGTTTCAAGGCCCGTCATACCCGGCATCATCTCGTCGAGGATGATGAGGTCGTAGTGGGTGCTGCGTGCCATCTCAACAGCGTCGAAGCCGTTGTTGCAACTCTCTACCTCGTAGCCTTTACCTTTTAAAAATAGTATATGGGGTTTGAGGAGTTCAATCTCATCGTCTACCCACAATATCTTAGCCTCTGCCATTTTTTACATGTTTTGTTTTGCCTCTGTCGCTGATTACCTGTCGAAAAGTAAATAGCCCGACAGAGACAACAAAGTTACTCTATTCTCAATAATAATGCAAAAAGGAGCGTTATTATTGTGTGGTGTGTGGTGCTAAACCCCTGGCACACCGCTCGATGTTACGATTTTTTTACTATATTTGTCTGAACTATTAGCAAACAAACGAATATTATGAAGAATTTTGTTGTGCTCTTGTTGGGTGTGCTCGTTGCGTCTGGTGTGTCGGCGCAGAGTAAAGTTAAATTTAACCCTGCCCTCAGTCAAGACCAAATCGCCATTTCGGCAGGACTCTACCAAGCAATCTCGGGCGACGAGTTAAGCGAAGGTATCAACTATGGCGTCGATTGGCTCCACAACTTCACTCCGGCCTTTGGTGTGCGTGGCGGTGTGGCATTTGTCGAGAACCTGGCCGACGATATCCACCTTGCCCGTCTGCCGTTGGGGGTGACGTTCCGTGTTGGCCATTCCGGCTCGCTGGCAGACAGAGTGGCCTACTCGGTGGCCAATTATGTCTTCTCGCGCGACCATAGCCTCAGTTCGGCACTAATCACCCTCCTCCCAATCGCTGTAGAGTTTACGGCAGGTATCACCCCGGGAGTGTTGATGGGTAGTCGTGAGAGTTCGTCGCTTACGATAACCGGTGGCGACAGTTGGGTGCACGGAGTGAGGGTGCGTAACCGCCTATCGCTCACGGCCGATGTGGGTGCTTCGCTCTCGCTGCGCATCAGCAGAGTGGTGCTCCGACTGACACCAATGTACCACTACTCGCTGACTGATAATTTCGACCTCTTCTCAGAACACAGCACCGACACTAAGACCGCCCGCAGTTTTTTCTCGGCATCGGGCAGTCTGAGCTGGATGTTTTAGAGTAGATATCTAATTGTTTAAAAATGTAGGAGTTTGGGATGGTTTTTGTTAAGAAATCATTTGAGAGAGAGGAAATAGGGTTAAAAGAGTGGTAAAAACCAAAAAAAATAAAAAAAAATCGTTAACAACTTGTAAATTATTCGGATAAAGATGTATCTTTGCAATCCGCAATTAAGAACATATCAAACACTTAAAAATTTATAAATTATGACTAAAGCTGATATCGTAAACGAAATCGCCAAGAAGACTGGCGCTGAGAAGGTTCTCGTACAGCAGATTGTTGAGTCTTTTATGGATAGCGTAAAGGGCTCGCTCATCAAGGAGGAGAACGTATATTTGAGAGGTTTCGGTAGCTTCATCATCAAGAAGCGTGCTACCAAGGTTGCTCGTAACATCTCGAAGAATACCACCATCACCATCCCCGAGCACAACATCCCCGCTTTCAAGCCTGCTAAGAGCTTCGCTGAGAAGGTAAAATAGTTGACCTTAGGGTTTTGTAAAAGGCTGTCGGGCAGAATCTAACCCAAACGACAGTCGATGAAACGAGAAATTGTCTAAAAATTTAAAACTAAGAAACTATGCCAAGTGGTAAGAAAAGAAAAGGGCATAAGATGGCTACTCACAAACGTAAAAAACGTCTGCGCAAAAACAGACATAAAAAGAAATAAGTAGTCGGTTTTATGTTTCCGCTGAATAAATAAAGCTAAAGAGTCTTATCCGGCTCTTTGGCTTTATTTGTTGTCAGAAAGTGGGCAAACACCCGATGGAAGTAGCCCCTTCTGAATAGTTTCCCAAGCAGAACAAAACCAGAGAGATGAACAGGGAACTTATTATTAACGTATCTTCGAGCGAGACCACTATTGCTCTTGTGGAGGACAAGCAACTTGTCGAACTCAACAAGGAGGGCAATAAGGGAGGTTTCGCTGTTGGCGACATCTATCTGGGCAGGGTACGCAAGATTATGCCCGGCCTGAATGCCGCCTTTGTGAATATTGGTCACGAGAAGGATGCGTTTGTCCACTATCTAGATTTGGGGCCCCACTTTACGACGCTCCACAGATTGGTGGCACACCTCTCGACCAAGAAGAAATACCCGCGTTTCTCCTCCATCAAACTCGACCAGCCCATCGGAAAGGGTGGCAAGATTAACGAGATGATCTCCGCAGGTCAGCCTATACTTGTACAGGTGGCCAAGGAGGCGATATCGACCAAAGGTCCGCGTTTGACCTCCGATATCTCGCTGGCAGGACGAAATGTGGTTCTCATCCCCTTTACCAACAAGATATCCATTTCTCAGAAGATTCGCTCCAACGAGGAGCGCAAACGATTGAAGGCAATCGTAGATAAGGTGTTGCCCAAGAACTACGGTGTGATTATCCGCACAGCCGCTATGGGTAACAACGATGCCGACATCGAGCAGGACATCCGCTCCCTCATCAAGCGTTGGGAGCAGACCTTGGACGGAATCAAGACCAAGCCCGCGCCTGCATTGTTGACCAGCGAGATGAGTCGCACCAATACCATCATCCGCGACTCGCTCAATGGCTCGTTCAGCACTATCTGCGTAGACAACAAGGCACTCTACGACGAGATTGTAGATTATGTGAGAGTGATTGCTCCCGAGAAGGAGCGCATTGTGAAACTCTATAAGGGCGAGCGACCCATCTTCGACAACTTCGACATCTCGCGACAGATTAAGTCGTTGTTTGCCAAGTATGTATCGCTCAAACGAGGCTCCTACCTCATCATCGAGCACACGGAGGCTATGCACGTTATCGATGTGAATAGCGGCAACCGTGCCAAGGTGGCAGACGACCAAGAGTCGACCGCTCTCGATGTTAACCTCTCGGCAGCGGCAGAGATTGCACGCCAACTCAGGTTGAGGGATATGGGAGGTATTGTGATTGTCGACTTTATCGATATGCACAAGGCTGAGAACAGGCAGAAACTCTATGAGAAGATGCAGCAGCTGATGGCGACTGACAAGGCGAAGCACACTATCCTGCCCCTGACCAAGTTTGGCCTGATGCAGATTACTCGCCAGCGTGTACGCCCCGAGGCTATCTCCGAGGCGAAGGAGGTTTGCCCAACTTGTGGAGGCTCGGGCAAGATATCGCCCTCGATACTCTACGACAAGCAGATAGAGAATCAGATTGCCTACTACACCGAGGAGAAGGGTATTCGTTGGGTCAAGATTGTTGCAAGCCCGATGATTGCCGCATATTTGCGACGAGGATTCTGGAGCATCCGTACGAAGTGGCAGTTTAAGTATGGCTGTCGCATTAAGATTCGAGAGGATCAGTCGCTCGGAATGCTCGAAACGAAGATTTTGGATAAAAAGGGTAGAACTCTGATGTAAAGAAAAATGGGCTGATTAAAGTTAGTTTTAGTCAGCCTTTTTTGTAATAAAGCGAGAAAAGTATGGACAAGAAACTTGAAATGTTGCGTGGCCGTGTGGCTGGGTCGCAGAGTGCGAAACAGTTGTGCGAGGCATTGCGGAGTGGGGGAGTGACCGAGCTGAGGGCACTTGCCGGCTCGGCATACGCGCTCTATGGATCGGCCGCTGTGGAGAGCCTTGGTGGTGTCCATATCTTTGTCTCGGCTGACAGGGACTCGGCGGCCTATCTTGCGGGCGACTTGGAGGCGTTGCTCCCCTCGGAGCGTGTTCTCTTCTTCCCGACCGGCTACAAACGCTCGATACGTTTCGGGCGTGCCGACTCGTCGGGCAAGGTGCAACGCACATCGGCTTTGGAGGCACTGCGTGCTGAGCCTGAGGGTATGTGGGTGATATCCACCTATCCCGAGGCGTTGGCGGAGTCGGTACCTGCCCCCGTAGAGATTGGCTCGCGCTCGCTCTCGGTCACTTGCGGTGAGCAGGTGGCGATGGATGAGATGGTGGAGCGCATCGAGGCACTCGGATTTCAGAGGGTGGATTTTGTCTACGAGCCGGGGCAGTACTCGCGTCGAGGCGGTATTATCGATGTATTCTCCTTTGCAGATAACCGCCCTATCCGTCTGGACTTTTTTGGCGACGAGATTGATGCAATCCGCCGTTTCGAGATATCGTCGCAGCGCTCTACCGAGCGTTGCGAGAAGGTGACCATTGTCCCCGACCTGAGAGGCAAGTCGGGCGAGGAGGAGCGTATCTCGCTGGCCGAGTATGCGCGTGGTGCTACCTGGTGGATTGACGATGTGGAGAGTATGTGCAGCACGGTGGATGAGTTGCGCAAAAAGATGTTGGCTGACAGCGATGAGCCGAGCGAGGTGCAGGCACTGCTCACCTCCTCGCGCAGACTGCTCGATGTGTTGGAGAGGTCGGCGGTGACGGTGCGCCGCCCATCGCGCAGATTGCCGGCAGGGCAGAACGTTACCTTCCGCACAGCACCTCAGCCACTATTCAATAAACAATACGGTATGTTGGCTGACGAACTCTCGGCACGCCAGAGCGAGGGATTTTTTACATATATCCTCTCGGAGAGTCGTCTGCAACACGAGCGATTGCAAAACGTCTTTGCCTCCGAGGGTCGTGTGCACGCCACTTTTGAGCCGATGATGGTTACACTCCACGAGGGCTTTATCGATGGAGAGTTGAAGGTGTGTATGTATACCGACCACCAGATTTTCGACCGCTACCATCGCTACCACCTGCGCGGTGAGATTGACCGTAGCCAGAGCCTCTCTATTCAGGAGTTGGGCGAACTCAAAATGGGCGACTTCGTGGTTCATATCGACCACGGTGTTGGTCGTTTTGGCGGCCTGGTGCGCACCAACGATGGCGGCAAGGAGAGCGAGTCGGTGAAGATTCTCTACCGCGATGGCGATGTGCTGCTTGTAAATGTTCACTCTCTCCACCGTATCTCGCGCTACAAGGCGGGCGATACGGAGGCACCTCCCCGAGTATATAAACTCGGTACGGGTGCTTGGCAGAAGATGAAGGAGGCGACAAAGAAGGCGGTGAAGAATATCGCCCGCGAACTGATACGCCTCTATGCCGAGCGCAAGGCCTCGGGTGGTTTCCGATTCTCGCCCGATGGGTATCTGCAAAACGAGATGGAGGCCTCCTTCCCCTATGAGGAGACTCCCGACCAGCAGAAGGCTATGGAACTCGTCAAGAGCGATATGGAGTCGTCGCGCCCGATGGACAGACTCGTCTGTGGCGATGTGGGCTTCGGCAAGACCGAAGTGGCTATCCGTGCGGCCTTCAAGGCGGCCTGCGACTCGAAGCAGGTGGCGGTGCTTGTGCCCACCACCATCCTCGCACTCCAACACTACCGCACCTTTGCCGAGCGACTGCGTGGTATGCCCGTCAGGGTGGAGATGCTCTCGCGTGTGAAGAGCGCAAAGGAGGTGAGAGAGATTCGCGAGGGTCTGGCTGATGGTACAATAGATATTATAATAGGTACTCACAAGTTGCTTGGCAAGGATATCTCCTTCCGCTCGCTGGGTCTGCTCATCATCGACGAGGAGCAGAAGTTTGGTGTGGCAAGCAAGGAGCGATTGCGTCAGCTGAGTGTGAGTGTCGATACCCTAACCCTTACGGCAACACCCATCCCCCGCACACTCCAATTCTCGCTTATGGGTGCGCGCGATTTGTCGGTGATTGCCACCCCGCCACCCAACCGCCAGCCTATCATCACCGAGTCGCACCTCTTTGATGAGGAGATTATCCGCGAGGCGGTGGAGTTTGAGTTGGGTCGTGGCGGTCAGGTCTTTTTTGTGCACAACAGAGTTGAGGATATCGACAGGGTGGCAGGTGTTATTCAGCGCGTAGTCCCCGAGGCAAGGATTGTGATTGGCCACGGCCAAATGCCTGCTGCTCAGCTCGAAAAGATAGTTATGGACTTTATATATGGCGAGTACGATATCCTTGTGGCGACCACAATTATCGAAAATGGTATCGATATTCCCAATGCAAACACCATAATCATCAACGACGCTCACCGCTTTGGTCTGAGTGCGTTGCACCAGTTGCGTGGTCGTGTGGGACGCTCGTTCCGCAAGAGTTTCTGCTATCTGCTCTCGCCACCCGATGAGTTGCTCTCGAGCGATGCGCGACGCAGACTCCGAGCTATCGAGGAGTTCTCCGATCTGGGGTCGGGATTTAATATCGCTATGCAGGACCTGGATATCCGAGGTGCGGGTAATCTGCTCGGTGCAGAGCAGAGTGGATTCATTGCCGATATGGGTTTTGAGACCTACCAGAAGATTCTCTCCGAGGCGATTGCCGAGTTGCGTGCCGAGGGTACGGAGGGTCTTGACGAGGTTGTTGGTATTGAGGCTGTTGAGGCTCAGGGTACGGTCGAAGATGTTCTCTATGTGACTGACTGTCAGGTGGAGAGTGTTGAGGAGGCTTTGTTGCCCGATGGCTATGTGGGCAATACTGCCGAGAAACTCCGACTCTACCGCCAGCTCGATAATATGACCGATGACGAGGAACTCAAACGCTTTGCAGCAGAGGTGACCGACCGATTCGGTCAGATGCCACGTCAGGTACTCTCGTTGCTCGATGTGGTGCGTCTGCGTCGCAGATGTATCCTTCTGGGCGTGGAGAAGGTGAAGGTGAAAAATGGCCTGATGTTGCTCTCGTTCCCCGCAGACCAGAAGTCGGCATACTACAAAAGCCCGATGTTTATGGGTGTGTTGCGTTACGCCACTACCCATCCCGACCGCTTTGTTCTGCGTCAGTCGACAGGGCGTTTGGGTATGACAATCCGCAATATTGACAATGTGGAGGCGGGCTGGAAACTGCTCGATAAGGTCTTGGAGGCGGCACGCTCGGAGGGGACGGATGCAACAAAACGGGGGTGAAAAACATCATAATTGTAAAGAGGCACTCCGCTACCTTTAAATATATATAGGGCGGCGAGTGAAAATAGTAGAAAAAAAGATGAAATTAACGGTTGATATAGGCAATACGGCGGTAAAGATTGCCGTTTTTGATGGAGGAGAGATTCTCTATCGTCGTCGCGAGGAGCAGTGGAGTGACGAGGTGGCTGCCGAGTTGGTTGCCAAGTATCGCCCAACCGGTGCAATCGTTTCATCTACACGCTCTTTGGGCAACGAGGTGGCGGCCTCGATAAGCATTGCAATAGCCGAGGCAGGCTACGAGGCACCCGTTATGGTCTTCCGAGGTGATACTCCTACACCACTGCGCAACGGCTACGCCACTCCCGAGACTCTCGGCCCCGACCGTTTGGCGGCGGCTGTTGGAGGTGCGGCACTCTTTCCGGGCGAAAATCTGCTGATTATCGACTTCGGAACAGCCATCACTTACGACCTCGTGAGTGCCGATGGGGTCTATCTGGGAGGCAATATCGCTCCGGGTATGGATATGCGATATCAATCGCTCCATCGCTCGGCCGCTTTTCTTCCTTTGGAAGAGGGCGATACGGCGGGCAGATGTGGCGAAAAAATTGGCAAAAAGACTGCCGATGCAATTAAATTGGGTGTAATCGATGGAATTTGTTATGAAACAGAGGGTTACATCCGAAATTGGACAGAGCGTTACAAAAAAATTGTTACAATTTTTACAGGTGGTGACGCTAAATGTTTTGAAAAGAAAATAAAAACCCCGATATTTGCGGAATTGGACTTGGTTTGTATCGGTCTGAATAAAATTTTAGAATATAATGCGTTTTAAGAGAGCGATTTATACGATTGTTGCGGTAGCGGCAGTGTTGATGGGGCAGCAGGCGTTCGGCCAGAACAGCAGCATCAACGCATTCTCGCCTTATACCTTCTACGGTATCGGTGATATCACCACCCCCGGTAATGCGATTTTGCGCAGTATGGGTGGTGCCGGTATCGGTTTCCGTAGTGCATACTCAATCAACTCGATGAACCCTGCATCGTATAGTATGATTGGTCAGAATAGTTTCCTCTTCAACTTCGGTATGGAGGGTATCAATGTCTATTCGAAAAATGCTGCCACCAACACAAGTTTTAACACCTTCAACGTGCGTGACGTGTCGATTGAGTTCCCTGTGACTCGCGGACTCGGTATCGCATTTAGCGTTACCCCCTATTCGCAGGTGGGCTATCGCGTGAGCAAGGTGGATACCCGCCCCGATGTTGTGAGCGACCTTGGCTATGTTGCCTACAACTACGACGGTTCGGGTGGCGTTTCGCAGTTTAAGTTGGGTGCCGGCTGGGAGATTATCCCCCGTCTGTCGATTGGTGCAGATATGATTTACTACCACGGCAAGATTAACCGAGCATTCTCGGCCTCGATTACAAGCTTCACAGGCTCAGATGTTTACTATTCGGTGATGGGTCAGGATGACGAGCGTGTTGGCAGTATTAAGGCTGACTTTGGTTTGCAGGCAGACCTTATCAATAACGATAAGAACCGATTGACACTCGGTGCAACCTACGAGTTGGGTGGTCCGCTCAATACCAAGGTAACCCGCATAGTACCCTCGGGCAATGTGATTACAGGTGACACCAGCTCCTACGAGAACTTCACTTCGGCATTTGCTCTTCCCTCGACTGTTAGCGTGGGTGTCTACTACCACAACAACAAAATGAGTCTGGGTGCTGACTACGCATTTAGCGATTGGGCAAATAAGAATGCTCCCGATGTGGATAATGGTGTTGCGTTCCGCAATACAAATACTATCCGCCTGGGTGGTGAGTATATCCCCTCGCCTGGTGATGTTCGTAGCTTCTTCCGCCGAATCTCCTATCGTGCAGGTTTGCGCTATGGCGATTACTATATGACAATTCGCGACCAGGCAATCTCCGAGAAGGCTATCACATTTGGTGTGGGTGTGCCACTCGGTATGACAGGTCTGTCGATGATGAACCTTGGCGTGGAACTCGGTCAGCGCGGTACGTTGAAGGCCGGACTGGTGAAGGAGAATTATGTTAAGTTCTCGGTAGAGTTCAATATGTTCGGTGAGGACTATTGGTTCGTGAAGTACAAGTACGACTAATCAGACTTAGATAAATAACAAACTATAATAAACAATAACACAAACCGGTTTTTACTAAAAAATTATGAAAGCATTTAAGAGTCTTTTGGTTGCATTGGCTATGCTTATTGGCGCTCAGAGCGTGATGGCACAGCAGCAGACATTTGGCGAGGAGTGGGGCGAGAACGCCACTCAGGAGGAGCGCTATCAGAACGCTCTGAAATTCAACTTCTACAAAGACGCATACGACAACAAGAAGTATGACGTTGCTCTTGGTTATTTGAAGGATCTTCTTCGTGACTGCCCTAAGGCTAAGATGAATATCTATGTATGGGGTACTAACATCTACCGTCGTATGATTGCTGGTGCTACCTCGGTTAACGAGCGTAACCTCTACACCGACTCGCTTATGATGCTTTACGATATGCGTGCTGAGCACTTTGCTGATGACGCTCGCTACGGTCTGTCGTACATATTGAAGGGTAAGGCAAAGGACTACTACAACTACCGCGCAAGCGACAAGCCCGGCGTATTGAAGGTATTCCAGGACGCTATCGCTGCTTCGGAGAGCGTTGACGCTGAGTTTACTGCACAGTACTTCCAGGTACTTACCGAGCAGTATCAGGATTTGGAGATTGAGACCGAGTTCTATATGGACGAGTATGACCGTGTTGCTAAGTTGATGGCTACCACCGGTGACCAGAAGTATATCGACACCTTCGAGAACCTCTTCATCAACTCGGGTGCTGCTAACTGCGAGAACTTGGAGAAGATCTACAAGCCCCGTTTCGAGGGTGGTAATGCTGATGTAGCTCAGGTTAAGAAGGCTTTTGCTCTGTTGAGCCGCAGCGAGTGCCTCACTCCCTTCTTCTTCGAGGTAGGTGATATGTTGCTCGCACAGGAGGCTACCGCTGAGACCGCTATGGCTCTGGCTAAGGGTTATGAGAAGAACGGTGACCTCACCAAGAGTATCGAGTACCTGACCAAGGCTATCGAGGCTGAGCAGGATCCTATCACCAAGTCGCAGCTCGCAATCCAGATTGCAGGTAACGAGATTTTGAACGACAACCCCCGCAACGCAGCTAACTTTGCTAAGCAGGCTATCGAGATCAACCCCGAGAGCGCAATGGCTTACATCGTGTTGGCTCAGGCTTACGCAGCAGGTTCGGGTGCTTGCTCTGACTTCGAGCGTCTGACCGTTTACTGGTTGGCTTACGACACCGTAATGAACGCACGTCGTCTGTTGGAGGAGGGTGATCCTCAGTTGCAGACTGTTGAGCAGCTCGCACAGAGCTTCCGCAACTCGTTCCCCAACAAGGAGGAGTGCTTCTTCCGTGGTCTTAGCGCAGGTAACGCTTATACCGTAAACTGCGGTTGGATCAGTGGCCGTACTACCGTTAAGGAGGGCCGATAGTTTTCTCGTGAGGTAGTGGCATAGAGGACTTTATAGGAGATCGACTCGGTTGGGTCGGCTTTTGTTAAGAGATTAGTGTCCGCTGCCGACAAATATGAAAAGCGTTAGAAAACATATAATAGCGTGGGTAGCACCTCTTCTCGGAGGTGCTATCTTGCTATTTTCGTGCTCATCGGAGAGTGCCGTTGGTAGTTACAATCCCGAGACTATGCTCACCCAGCAGAGCGATACGCTCACTGTGCTTGTGAGTCAGAACGGGGTGAAGAGTTACCGATTCTACGCTCCGCTGATGGAGCGTTATGAACTCGCCGCAGAACCCTATATGGAGTTCCGCAGGGGTGTGGATATCATCACCTACGACTCGCTTGGCAATGTGGAGTCGACCTTGAAGGCCGACTATGGCATCAGTTACGAGAAGCGTGAGTTGTGGGAGGCGCGTGGCAATGTGGTTGCCGAAGGCGAGGGTGGTCGTACGCTCTTCACTCAGCAACTCTTCTGGGACCAGAAGACCGATATGGTCTATTCCAATGTCGATTGTATGGTGCGCGAGGGCGATGACTACTTTGTGGGCGAGGGCTTTGAGTCCGACTCCGACTTCAAGGATTGGCGTTTCCGCAACCAGACAGGTCGTATCCATGTGGATATGAGCCAGATGGAGGGTAAAGAGGAGGATGCCGTTGTGGCTGGTGATGAGGCGAAAGAGAGTAAAGGTGTGGGTGCAAAATAGGTGTGAGTAGATGTATTCGGCATTGATAATAGTGATTGTGGCTCTGCTCTTCTCCGCGTTCTTCTCGGGGATGGAGATTGCCTTTACGAGTGCCAATAAGTTGAAGTTGGAGATTGACCGAAAGCAGAATCCGATTTTCGGCCGCATAATCCGTATCTTCACCAGCGATGCAGGGCAGTATCTCACCACAATTTTGGTGGGCAATAACATTGCTCTGGTTATCTACTCGACCTATATGACTCTGCTAATTCACTTTGTGGCAGAGAGTTGGGGTATGCCCCTTTCGGAGGATTCGGTGATTCTGGAGACTCTGATTTCGACAATCGTCATCATCTTCACTGCCGAGTTTACCCCCAAGGCGATTGTGAAACTCAACCCCAATCGCTATCTTAAAATCTTTGCAGTTCCTCTCCTGCTTTGCTATCTGTTGCTGTGGCCTATCGCCAAGGTAACAACCTGGATATCATTTTGTTTGCTCAAACTCTTCGGACTCCCTGTGCGTAAGGAGCACGGGTTGCAGAGTTTTGGCAGAATTGACCTCGAAAACCTTGTCGAGGAGAGTGCAGAGGCTGAGGAGGCAGAGCCTGAGATTAAGATTTTTCAAAATGCCCTCGACTTCTCCGATTTGAGGGTGAGGGATTGTATGGTGCCGCGTATCGATATCGAGGCGGTATCGATTGACAGTTCGGTGGAGCAACTCACCGAGCGATTTGTTGAGACAAAATATTCGCGACTGTTTGTCTGGGACGGCTCGATTGACAACATTGTGGGCTATGTCACCACCAAGAGCCTCTTCAACCAGCCTAAGTCGCTGAGAGATATATTGATGCAGACCGACTATGTTCCCGAGACGATGAGTGCCGACCATCTGCTGAGTCGATTTACCAAGCGCCGTTCGAGTGTCGCTGTGGTGATTGATGAGTTTGGAGGTGTGGCAGGTATCATCTCGTTGGAGGATATCTTGGAGGAGATTTTCGGTGAGATTGAGGATGAGCACGATGTGCCCGAACTCGTGGAGCGTCAGACAGGCGA
This sequence comes from Tidjanibacter sp., assembly GCA_017379955.1. Classification (GTDB taxonomy): domain Bacteria; phylum Bacteroidota; class Bacteroidia; order Bacteroidales; family Rikenellaceae; genus Tidjanibacter. The sequence goes on from JAFNVE010000160.1 coordinate 14,795, forward strand.
CCAGGAGTGGGTGTTGGCGTGCCGCCTGGAGGTCGATTATCTCAACGAGAAGTACGGTCTGGATTTGGAGGAGAGCGAAGAGTATGACACTCTGGCTGGCTTTATCCTCTCGCGTGTGGAGGGTATTCCCAAGGCGGGCGAGGTGATAAAGGAGAACAATGTTGAGATTAGAGTGCTTCGTTCCACCTCGTCGAGGGTCGATTTGGCAAAGGTGCGAATTGTCTGACACTGACCGAGTTGGCTCTATATTGTGGGAGCCGATTCGAGGGGAGGATGAAATTTGCGGGGCAGAGTGTTCAATTAGAGCAAAAAAAAATGAAAAATCGGCTTGAATTAAGTGGAAAATAACTATCTTTGAGGCCTATTTGGAGTAGGGTAGGGTGCGTATGCATTTTATCGTGCTTCGAAGAGATAAAAGAGAAACAATAAAAACAAAAATTAAAATAGTATAAAACACTTATGGCAACACTTAATGATTTGAGAACCAAAGGTGGTATCATCGTTACCGTAGTAATTGCATTGGCACTTGTTGCCTTCTTGCTCGGTGACTTGTTCAATGGTGGTACCAACATGGCAAATTCGCGTAAAATGAGAGTAGGCGAAATCGAGGGCCACAATGTAGGCTACATGGAGTTCCTCGATGAGTCGGACAGAATGAACAACATCTACAAGATTATGTGGGGTGTTAACTCCTTCACCGCCGACCAGATGGATATGCTTAACGATATGGCGTGGAACGAGTTGGTAATGCGCTACTCCTACCTCCCCTCGTTTGAGAATCTTGGTTACAAGGTAAGCGAGGCTGAGCAGGTAGATATGATTAACGGCGTTTACACCTCGCCCGTTATCGCATCGACCTTTATGGATCCCGAGACCGGCGTATACAGCACCGAGTATCTCGCAAACTTCCTCACCAATGTAAGCCTTGTTCCCGAGGCAGCACTTATGTGGGAGTATATGAAGGAGCAGATGGTTCAGGAGCGTATCAGCTCGAACTTCACTTCGCTCGTAGAGGCTGGTTTCTACACCACCACTTTTGAGGCACAGCAGGGTGTTGCTGATGCTAACAACGTCTTCAAGGCTGATGTTGTTGCTTACAACTACTCGCAGACTCCCGATTCGCTCGTAACTGTTTCGGACAACGATATCCGCACTTACTACAACGAGCACAAGGAGCTCTTCCGTCAGAACCCCTCGCGTGATGTTGAGTATGTAGTATTCGACCTTCTCCCCTCGGACGCTGACTATGCTGACGCTAAGGAGGCAGTAGAGGAGTTGGCAGAGGAGTTTGCTGCTGCTGAGAACGCAATGCAGTTTGCTGCACTCAACACTATGGGTCAGGTTGACCGCTACTACTATAAGGAGTCGGAGTTGCCCACCGCTATTGCAGCTGTTGCTTTTGGCGCTCGCAAGGGTGAACTCGTAGGTCCCGAACTCAATGGTGACGTATATACCATGTCGCGTCTGGCTGAGTTGAAGATGATGCCCGATAGCCTCGGCGCAAGCCACATCCTCCTCCCCGCAGGTGAGCAGGAGCGTGCTGACAGCCTTGTACAGGTTATCCGCAAGGGTGGCGACTTCGCAGCTCTCTCGGCAGAGTTCTCGATTGACAGTGGCGCAAATGCTACCGGTGGCGACCTTGGTCGTTTTGCTCCCGAGCAGATGATTGAGGAGTTCAGCAATGCATGTGTTGAGCACAAGCAGGGTGATGTATTCACCGTTGAGAGCACCTATGGTATCCACGTTGTGAAACTTACCTACAAGTCGACCCCCGTTCAGAAGGCTCAGATTGCTACCATCACCTACGATGTTGATCCCGGCGACGCTACCGAGCAGGAGGTTTACAACAATGTAAATAACTTCATCACCGCTGCGGCTGGCTCGACCGAGGGCTTCCGTCAGGCAGTGAGCGACAATGGCATGAGCCAGCGCAGTGTTCGCATCCTCAATACCGACCGCACTATCAACGGTTTGACCGAGCCTAAGGCACTCATCCGTTGGGCATTCACCGGCAAGGTTGGCGAGGTTTCGGAGCCTATGCAGATTGACGGTAACTATGTAGTTGCTACTATCGTTGATTCGCGTGAGGACGAGTACGCTACCGTACAGCAGGTTGCTGCTGATATCCACGAGCAGTTGCTCTATGGTGCTAAGACCGCTTACGTTGCTGAGCAGGTTAAGGGTCTGTCGAGCCTCGAGCAGGTGGCTGAGAAGCTTGGCGCAGAGGTTGTTGCTGTTGACGAGGTTAACTTCAATAGCTACTACATCAACGGTCTGGGTGTTGAGCCTAAGTTGGTTGGTGCTATCACCAAGGCTGAGGTTGGTGCTCTCTCGCCCGCAATCGAGGGTGTGAACGGTGTTTACTTCTTCACCGTTACCGACAAGAGCGACAGCGAGGCTGTGACCGAGGAGAGCGAGAAGGTTCGCATCGACGCTAACAACATCTCCTATATGTCGGAGCGTCTGAACCAGGCTATCTTCGAGCAGAGCGATGTTAAGGATAACCGCGTTAAGTTCTTCTAATCGAAGAGTTTAATTAACGATACGAGTGGGCTTCACCAAGAGTGAGGCCCACTTTTTTTGTGTTGTGCTTCATAAATCGTCAGAATAGACTATCTTTGTAGAAATTGTGATACCTTATATATTATTAGGATATGAAACGACTGCTACTCTGTATGATGATGTCACTGCTGCTTGCTGGTTGTGGTGACGATAAAGGCAATGGTAATGGTGGTGGCGAGGGGCAGACTTTTAAATATTTTCGTCTAACGACAGCGCTAAACCCTCAGTTGCCAAAGAACGTCACTCTAACTATGGATTCGGCTGCCGGTACTATTGAGGGGGTGATACCCGAACCAATCAGTAATATGACCCTTGTGCCCGAGTTCTGGCTTGGCGGTGAGGTGACTATGGATGGCGAGGCAGTGGAGAGCGGTGTGACGGCAATTGACTTCTCGGAGCCTGTGGTTTTTAATGTGGAGTTAGAGGGTGATAAGAAGGTCTATACCGTTGATATCTGGAACTATACAGAGTTGCCGATAGTCCATATCACTACCGATAGCAATGCCCCGATTGTGGACAAGGAGAATTGGATTAAGGGTACGATGCGTATCGAGGGAAAAGGGCGGTTTGCCGATTTATCGTCCACAGCCATCGAGATTCGTGGGCGTGGCAATAGTACCTGGGACTACCCGAAAAAGCCCTATGCGATTAAACTTGGCTCTAAGGCTGAGGTGGCTGGTATGCCTGCGCATAAGCGCTGGGTGCTGCTTGCCCATTGGAACGATAAAGTGACACTGCGCACCGAACTCGCCTTTTGGCTTGGCAGGGAGTATGCCGATTTCGATTGGAAGCAGGGCGGTGAGCAGGTTGAGTTGTTCCTCAACGGTCAGCATATGGGCGGTTATTTCCTATGCGAACATATCAAAGTTGACAAGAACAGGATTCCCGATGGCTACTCGATAGAGATTGATGCAAAGGCGGCTGCTGACGAGCCGGTATTCTTTACCGATATTACCAATCTGCCCTTCAATGTGAAAGACCCCGAAGTGTCGGTCGGCTCGTTGGAGTTTGGGACTATCGTGAACAGTATCAACAACTTTGAGGCTCTTCTCTTTGGCGATAAGTGGCTCGATGCGGAGAGCGGATATAAGACTATCGCCGATATTGGCTCGTTTGTTGATTGGTGGCTGAGTAACGAGTTCTCCAAGAACAAGGATGCGGCCTTTGAAACGAGTTGTTATCTCAACCTCACTGCCGACGGCCATATCAAGATGGGGCCTCTGTGGGATTATGACTTGGGTTGGGGCAACTATGTCTTCAACTTTGACATCACACCCTACATCAATAACCCCGAGGGTTTTTGGATTAAGGAGGAGGCCGCTTGGATATATAGGATGTTTGATGACCCCGAGTTCGTGGCTCTTGTTAAAGAGAAATGGAGTCGTATGTATGCCGATAAAGAGTTGATTATCGCCAAGATACACGAGTTGGCAGCACGACAGCGCGCCTCAGCATATATGAACGATATCCGCTGGCGACGCCTCACAACTGCGGGTGACTACTCGTTGATTGTGCGTTACTACGACCGCGAGGTAAAAGATTTTGTGGAGTGGGTGACTCGAAGATTGGATTGGATGGAAGAGGCGATTAAGGAATTATAGTGTAACAGATATATGAAAAAGGAACTGACTGATTTTGAGCGCGGTATTATTGAAGAGCGCAAGACAGAGGCCCCCTTTACGGGCGAGTATGTGAACAACCACCGCGACGGCACCTACTACTGTCGTAAGTGTGGCGCGCCGCTCTATCGTTCGGCTGACAAGTTCGACTCTGCGTGTGGCTGGCCCTCGTTCGACGACGAGATTGAGGGTGCTGTGGCACGCAAACCCGATGCCGACGGGGTGCGTGTAGAGATTGTCTGTACGGCGTGTGGTGCGCACCTCGGCCACGTATTCAATGGCGAGGGTTACACCCTGAAAAACATCCGCCACTGCGTAAACTCGGCCTCTATCGACTTCGAGCGCGAGAAGAGTGGCGAGGGCGTGCCCGAGAGTGGCGTGCTCGCAAATGCTATATTCGCGGGTGGCTGCTTCTGGGGCGTGGAGCATCTGATGCGCAAGGTCAAGGGAGTGGTGAGTGTCACCTCAGGATATACGGGCGGCCAGCTGCGTAATCCCTCGTATCAGCAGGTGAAGAGTGGCCAGACAGGTCACGTCGAGGCGGTGTGGATTGTCTACGACCCCTCGGAGGTTGAGTATCGCACACTATTGCGCCACTTCTTTGAGATTCACGACTTTACGCAGACAGACGGCCAGGGGCCCGATATCGGCTCGCAATATCTCTCGAAGGTATTCTGGGCGGGCGAGGAGCAACGAGTAGTGGCCGAGCAGACAATAGCCGAACTGGAGGCTATGGGCTATAAGGTAGCCACCGAACTGCGCCCCGCAGTCCGCTTCTGGCGCGCCGAGGAGTATCATCAGAAGTATTTCATAAAGAAAGGACAAGACGAAACCGAATGCCATTTCCATAAACCAATAAATTGGTAAATTCTGTTTTTGCCCCTTTTTTGTAAAAAAGCGTCCCCCGCTTTTTGTAAAAAGCGGGACCAAAAACTTCTGGGCTATTAGTTTGCGAGTTTAGGAATAACTTTGCAGTTATTACGACAAAAAAGAGATATGGAGTTTGTTCAAGTAAATTTGACAACTCCATATCTCTTTTTCATCGTACCCTCTACGAGGGTATCCCCTAAACCCGAAAAACCCAATTGCTACACAAAGAGTTTAATTTAAAACTTGTCCCTAAACTCCCTAAATTCTTTAATCTCCCTAATCTCCCTAAACTCCCATAATTCCCATCACTCCCTAAACTCTCTTTATATGAAAGCAGTCGAGTTGGTATCGAACCAACTCGACTGCTAAACTAATCTTGCATTTCTAATGCAACACTCTCTCTATGTAGGCTTTATAATCCTTTGCGGTGGGTTTGTACTCCTCATCTGCGAAGAGGGGCGAGGAGATGAGCATATCGGCCGAGGAGCGGTTAATTGCGGTCGGCACGTTGTAGAGAGTTGCCAGGCGAAGCAGTGCCTTGACATCCACATCGTGGGGCTGTGCCTGCATGGGGTCCCAGAAGAAGATGAGAGCCGAAATCTTGCCCTCGGCAATCATCGAGCCGAGCTGCTGGTCGCCACCAAGAGGGCCCGATTTAAGGAGAGTAATATCGAAACTATCGCTACTCTGGTGGTGGCGTTCCATCAGTGTAGTGGCGACCATCTTACCTGTTGTGCCGGTGCATACGAGGTGGTGGCTGAGCAACAACTCCCAATTCCAGTCCACCCACTCAACCAAATCACGCTTCATATTGTCGTGTGCCACAAGGGCTACACTCTTCTTAATTGTTCCCATACCTTTTCTCATTTTATACATTAGATAGTTACAATCCATACAAATATAGGGGTTAATGGCCAAAAAACCTAATTTTTTTTGGTGGTTGGTGGGCGGTAGTTGTTAGAGTGTGTGATAATTCATAAAAAATGGTTATTTTTGCAAGTTATGTTGTCCGAGCGGTCGGACACTATGAATAGGAAATAGAACAAACAATATATAATTGCTATGAGCGCAGATAAGAGATTTAAGGAGTACAAGGGGCTCTCGCTCTCCGATACGGCTGACGAGGTGCTCAAAAAGTGGGACAAGGAGGATACCTTCCACAAGAGTATAACTATGCGCGAGGGCGCACCTGCCTTCGTATTCTACGAGGGCCCCCCCTCGGCAAATGGTAAGCCCGGCATCCACCACGTGATGGCGCGTACGCTCAAAGATATCATCTGTCGCTACAAGACCCAGCAGGGCTATCTCGTTCACCGTAAGGCGGGTTGGGATACCCACGGTCTGCCCGTAGAGTTGGGTGTTGAGAAGAAGCTCGGCATCACCAAGGAGGATATCGGCAAGACAATCTCCATTGAGAAATACAACAAGGAGTGCCGCGAGGCTGTTATGGAGTTCACCGAGCAGTGGGAGGATCTCACTCGCAAGATGGGCTATTGGGTGAATATGGACGACCCCTACATCACCTACGACAACAAGTATATCGAGACTCTCTGGTGGCTCCTGAAGCAGCTCTTCGAGAAGGGTCTTTTGTATAAGGGTTACACTATCCAGCCATACTCGCCTGCTGCGGGTACCGGTCTGAGTAACCATGAGCTTAACCAGCCTGGTTGCTACCGCGATGTGAAGGATACCACCTGCACCGCTCAGTTCAAGGTAGTGCGTGACGAGAAGAGCGAGAAACTCTTTGGCGAGGTTGAGGGCAACCTCTTCATCCTTGCCTGGACCACCACACCCTGGACCCTTCCCTCGAACACCGCCCTTGCAGTGGGTGAGGCTATCGACTATGTGAAGGTAAAGTGTGCTAATCCCTATACAGGTGAGCGTCAGACCGTTATTATGGCTAAGGCACTGCTTGGCTCCTACTTTACCCCCAAGATGGAGGGTACCTATACCGTATGTGACGAGGAGTGGAAGGGTGCTGACCTGGTTGGTGTGCGCTATGAGCAGCTCTTCGATTGGGTACGCCCCATGGGTGATGCCTTCCGTGTGATTGGTGGCGACTATGTGAGCACCGCAGATGGTACAGGTATCGTACATATCGCACCTACCTTTGGTGCTGATGACGACCGCGTAGCAAAGCAGGCAGGCATCGCGCCTCTGACTATGCTCGACGTGGCAGGCAAGCCCCAGCCTATGGTTGACCGTACAGGTAAGTTCTTCCGTGTGGAGGATCTCGACCCTGCATATGTTGCTGAGTATGTTAATGTTGAGAAGTATGGTGAGTGGGCAGGTCGCTATGTGAAAAATGCATATGACGATACTCTCACTGAGAACGATGCAACCCTCGATATCGACCTTTCGGTTATGCTGAAAGCGGCTGGCAAGGCCTTTAAGATTGAGAAACACACCCACTCATATCCTCACTGCTGGCGTACCGATAAGCCCGTGTTGTACTATCCGCTCGACTCGTGGTTTATCCGCACTACCGCGTTGAGAGATAAGATGATAGAACTCAACAAGACCATCAATTGGAAGCCTGAGTCGACAGGTTCGGGTCGCTTCGGTCGTTGGTTGGAGGGTCTGGTGGATTGGAACCTCTCGCGCTCGCGTTTCTGGGGTACTCCTCTTCCCGTATGGGCTACCGAGGATTACAGCGAGATGAAGTGTATCGGCTCGGTCGAGGAGTTGAAAAATGAGATTGACCGTGCAGTAGAGGCTGGTGTGATGAAGAAGAACCCCTTCGACAAGTTTGTTGTTGGTGACTTCTCGAAGAAGAACTACTCGGAGATTGACCTCCACCGCCCCTATGTTGACGATATAGTGCTTGTGTCGAGTAAGGGTGAGCCTATGCGCCGCGAGAGCGACCTGATTGATGTGTGGTTTGATAGTGGTGCTATGCCCTACGCTCAGTCGCACTTCCCATTTGAGATTTCGGCAGAGGAGTTTGCCAAGATTTATCCCGCAGACTTTATCGCTGAGGGTGTAGATCAGACTCGTGGTTGGTTCTTCACGCTCCACGCAATCGCTACTATGCTCTTCGACTCGGTTGCCTTTAAGAACATCATCTCCAATGGTCTGGTGCTCGACAAAAATGGCAATAAGATGAGTAAGCGTCTGGGTAATGCTGTCGACCCCTTTGAGGTGTTGGCTAAGTATGGCGCAGATGCTGTGCGTTGGTATATGATTAGCAACTCGCAGCCTTGGGATAACCTCAAATTTGACACCGACGGTGTGGACGAGGTGCGTCGTAAATTCTTCGGAACACTCTATAACACATACAGTTTCTTCGCCCTCTATGCCAATGTGGATGGCTTCACAGGCAAGGAGGAGCAGGTACCCGTGGAGAAACGTCCTGAGATTGACCGCTGGATTATCTCGTTGCTCAATACTCTCGTGTTGCGCGTGACCGAGTCGTTGGAGGGCTACGACACTACTCCCGCTGCCCGTATGATTCAGGAGTTTGTGACTGAGAATCTCTCGAACTGGTATGTTCGTCTGAACCGTAAGCGTTTCTGGGGTGGTGGTATGAGTGAGGATAAACTCGCTGCATATCAGACACTCTACACCTGCCTTGAGACTGTTGTTACCCTTTCGGCTCCCTTTGCTCCCTTCATCTCGGAGCAGATTTTCGCCGACCTCAATGCAGTGAGCGGTAACCACAGCGACTCCGTTCACCTCAATCCCTTCCCCAAGGCAAACACTGAGTTGATTGACACCGAGTTGGAGGAGATGATGGATATCGCACAGCGTCTTTCGTCAATGGTGCTTGCACTGCGCCGCAAGGTGAATATCAAGGTGCGTCAGCCCCTGACAAAGATTATCGTTCCCGTGCTCGACGAGAAGATGGCAGCCCATATCGAGGCTGTTAAGCAGCTTGTTATGAGTGAGGTAAATGTTAAGGATATCGAACTGATTACCGATACTACCGGTCTGATTACCAAGCGAATCAAGCCCAACTTCAAGACTCTCGGTCCTAAGTATGGCAAGCAGATGAAGCGCATCGCCGCTATCGTGGCTGCCTTTACTCAGGAGCAGATTGCCGAGATTGAGGCTTCGGAGAGCTATGTGCTCGATGTTGACGGTGAGCAGTTGCCCGTAGTGCGCGAGGACTTCGATATCACCTCGGAGGATATGCCCGGTTGGTTGGTGTCGACCGAGGGTCGCCTGACTGTGGCTCTTGATGTTACCATCACCGATGAGTTGCGCAGAGAGGGTGTTGCCCGCGAACTTATCAACCGAATCCAGAATATCCGCAAGGATAGCGGTTTTGAGGTTACCGATAAGATTGTTGTTGAGATTGAGGACTCGCCGATGGTACACGAGGGCGTTGAGGCATTTGCCGACTACATCGCTCAGCAGACCCTGGCTGTGAGCCTGAAACTCGCCGCTGAGCCTGATGGCAAGTTTGTCAATAAGGTGGAGTTTGACGAGAGCGAGCTTACAATCGCAGTCAGCAAAGCAGAGTAATTTTTTTTACAAAAATCGATAGAGGATGCAGAGTGCTGTAAAAGTGCTCTGCATCTCTGTTTTATGTGGTTTTTGCCGCTTGTTTGGTATGAGTCGTGCGGAGAGAAAATGAATAAAAATATAATAAGTGGCGGAGGAAATTTGTTTATTTCTAAAATTGTGTTTAATTTTAACAAACGAATAAACTAAAACTACTATGGCAGAGGTTGAAAAAACAAGATACTCGGATGAGGAATTGGCCGAATTCAAGGCCATAATCCTGGACATGCTGTCGAAAGCACGTACCGACTATGAGCTGCTGCGTGCATCGATTACCCACTCAGCGAGCAACGATACTGAGGATACTTCGCCCACCTTTAAGGTGCTCGAAGAGGGTGCGGCTACACTCTCTAAGGAGGAGTCGGGCCGTCTGGCACAACGACAGTTGAAATTTATCCGCCACCTCGAAGCAGCCCTCGTGCGCATCGAGAATAAGACATACGGTATTTGCCGCGAGACAGGCAAGCTGATACCCAAAGAGCGTCTGCGCATCGTGCCTCACGCTACACTCAGCATCGAGGCTAAGGAACGCAAGTAGACCTCACAGAGCGCGTGGCAGATATTACGATATATACCGATGGCTCGGCACTTGGCAACCCGGGTAAGGGTGGCTTTGGGGCTGTGCTAATCTCTGGGCCCTACCGCCGCGAGGTGAGCCAGGGCTACCGACTGACGACCAACAACCGTATGGAGTTGCTGGCCGTCATTGTCGCTTTGGAGATGCTCAAATTCGAGGGTAGCAATGTGACTCTCTACTCCGATTCGCAGTATGTGGTCAACGCCGTGGAGAAGGGCTGGGTCTTCGGCTGGGAACGCAAGGGGTTTGCTGGGAGAAAAAATGCCGACCTGTGGATTCGTTTCCTGTGCATCTACCGCAAACATAATGTGCGCTTTGTCTGGGTCAAGGGCCACGCCGATACAGTGGAGAATAACCGCTGTGACCAATTGGCGGTGGCTGCTGCCGGGGGTGCTAATCTGCTGGAAGATACGGGCTATAAGGAGGAGTAGCCGAGAGTGGATACAAAATTGGATAAACCCGAGCGCAATATCAGC
>JAFNVE010000161.1 GCA_017379955.1 Tidjanibacter sp.
ACCCCACTCCACGAGGCTTTTGACGAGGTATGCCGTGCTGCAGAGGCGCGTGGCGTTAGGGTTACGGGTACTGAGATTGTAGGTCTTGTACCTCGTCGCTCGCTCATTGAGGCAGGCAAGCATTTCCTGCGCAAGCAGCGTCGCTCGGTGGGTGTTACCGAGGAGGAGTTAGTGAAGATTGCTGTTCGCTCGCTTGGTCTTTCGGACTTGGCACCCTTCAAGCCTGAGGAGAAGGTGATTGAATATCTGCTCGAAAAGGAGAGCCGCAAGAGTGGTCTTGTTGATATGACCTGCAAGGGTTTTGCAGAGGAGACAGCAAGTGAGTCGCCCGCTCCTGGTGGTGGCTCGGTGTCGGCATATATGGGTGCTCTGGGTGCTGCTCTGGGTACTATGGTAGCCAACCTGTCGAGCCACAAGGCTGGCTGGGATGAGCGTTGGGAGTTCTTCTCGAACTATGCTGAGGGTGGTCAGGCACTCTTGAAGGAGTTACTTGGTTTGGTTGATGAAGATACCGCCGCATTTAACCGCATCATGGCGGCATTCTCGCTCCCCAAGACTACCGAGGAGGAGAAGGCAGCGCGCCGTGAGGCTATCGAGGAGGCTACTCTCTACGCCTCGGAGGTGCCTTTGCGCACAATGAAGGCTTCGATGAAGGTCTTTGACCTGGCCGAGGCGATGGCTCGCGAGGGCAACCCCGCATCGGTATCTGATGCCGGTGTTGGCGCACTTGCAGCACGCGCTGCTGTTTGGGGTGCTTATCTCAACGTAAAAATCAACGCCTCGGGTCTGAAAGACGAGGCTAAGGGTGCGGCACTTATTGCAGAAGCAACCGCCCTCACCACTGAGGCTAACAACCGCGAGAAGGCGATTATCGAGATTGTAGAAGAGAAAATGAAATAGAGATATGACCGAGTTCCAGAAAAGTATTTGCGAGGGTATACCCGCCGTATTGCCCGAGCCCAAACCCTACGATACTACCGTATCGCACGCCCCCGCCCGCAAGGATATCCTATCGCCCCGCGAGAAGGAGCTTGCTCTGCGCAACGCACTGCGATACTTCCCTGCCGAGCAGCACGCCACACTCGCCCCCGAGTTTGCGGAGGAGCTCAGGCGTTACGGCAGAATATATATGTATCGTCTAAGGCCCGACTACCCAATGTATGCACGCCCCATTGAGGAGTATCCCGCGCGCAGTCGTCAGGCGGCAGCGATTATGCTGATGATTCAGAACAACCTCGACCCTGCCGTAGCACAGCACCCCCACGAACTTATCACCTATGGTGGCAATGGTGCGGTGTTCCAGAATTGGGCGCAGTATCGTCTTGCTATGCGCTATCTCTCGGAGATGACAGATGAGCAGACCCTTGTGATGTATTCGGGTCACCCGATGGGACTCTTCCCATCATCGAAGGAGGCACCGAGAGTGGTTGTCACCAATGGTATGGTGATTCCCAACTACTCCAAGCCCGACGATTGGGAACGATTCAACGCACTCGGCGTGTCGCAGTATGGTCAGATGACTGCCGGCTCTTATATGTATATTGGCCCTCAGGGTATCGTTCACGGCACCACAATCACCATCCTCAATGCGGCTCGTCGTCGTGCGCAGGGTGGCGACAACGGAGGTATGCTCTTCGTATCGTCCGGTCTGGGCGGTATGTCGGGTGCACAGCCCAAGGCGGGTGTTATCTCGGGCGTGGTGAGCGTGATTGCCGAGATTAACCCTGCGGCAGCCAACAAACGCCACTCGCAGGGCTGGGTAGATGAGATTTACACCTCGCTCGACGAACTTATGCCCCGCATCCGCAAGGCGCGTGAGGCACGCGAAGCGGTATCTTTGGCGTATTGTGGTAATGCTGTTGACCTCTGGGAACGACTCGCTGCCGAGGGTGAACAGGTGGACTTAGGCTCCGACCAGACCTCACTCCACAATCCGTGGGCAGGTGGTTACTACCCCGTGGGTTACTCCTACGAGGAGTCTAACCGTATGATGGCCGAAGAGCCGGAGAAGTTCCGCGAGGCGGTGCAGGCTTCATTGCGCAGACAGGTGGCAGCAATCAACACCCTGACCGACAGAGGTATGTACTTCTTCGACTATGGCAACGCCTTCCTCTTGGAGTCCTCGCGTGCAGGAGCAGATATCCTCAACGCTGACGGCTCATTTAAATATCCGTCTTACGTTCAGGATATTATGGGTCCTCTCTTCTTCGACTACGGTTTTGGCCCCTTCCGCTGGGTATGTACTTCGGGCAAGCCCGAGGACCTGGCAGAGAGCGACCGTATAGCCGAAGAGGTGCTCGCCGAGATTCGCGAGAGCGCACCTGCCGAGATTGCAGGACAGCTCGACGACAATATCCATTGGATTCGTGAGGCGGCACGCAACAAACTCGTTGTTGGCTCACAGGCTCGCATCCTCTATGCCGACGCTGAGGGTAGAGCAAAGATTGCACTCGCCTTCAACCGTGCAATTGCCGATGGTCGTATCTCAGCACCCATCGTGCTGGGTCGTGACCACCACGACGTATCGGGCACCGACTCCCCCTATCGCGAGACATCGAATATCTATGACGGCTCGCAGTTCACTGCCGATATGGCTGTTCACAATGTCATTGGCGACTCGTTCCGCGGTGCTACCTGGGTATCGCTCCACAATGGCGGAGGCGTAGGCTGGGGCGAGGTTATCAATGGTGGCTTCGGTATGGTGATTGACGGCTCGGAGGAGGCTTCGGCAAGGGCTGAGCGTATGCTCTCGTGGGATGTTGACAATGGTATCGCACGCCGTAGTTGGGCACGCAACAGCGGAGCGATGTTCACCGCACGCCGCGAGATGGAGCGCAACCCCAACCTCCGTATCACCCTCCCCAACCTGGCAGACGACGAGGTAATTCGCCAGGCACTCAAACACTAACCTGACTAAACCTAACATAGATGAAACAGATAAATTTCGACCATATAACCCCCGCCGAGGTGGTAACACTTGTCAAGGCGGGAGAGAAAATTGAACTTTCCACAGAGGCACGCACTGCAATTCAGAAGTGCCGCGACTACCTCGACCACAAGGCCGCCGAGAGCCCCGCACCTATCTATGGTGTAACAACAGGCTTCGGCTCGCTGTGCAACATATCGGTAGATGCCGACCAACTCGCAACCCTGCAACGCAACTTGGTGATGTCGCACTCGTGCGGCACAGGCGACAAGGTGAGTCGCGAGGTGGTGAAGGTGATGATGGTGCTCAAAGTGCAGTCCCTCAGTTATGGTCACTCGGGCGTACAGGTAGCCACCGTAGAGAGGCTTATCGAGATGTACAACCGCGATATTGTGCCTGTGGTCTATCAGCAGGGCTCGCTCGGTGCTTCGGGCGACCTCTCGCCTCTTGCTCACCTCAGCCTCCCCCTGCTCGGTCTTGGCGAGGTGGAGTACAAAGGCAAGGTGGTAAGTGGCGCCGAGATGCTCGCCGAGGAGGGTTGGGAGCCTATCGCACTCCAATCCAAGGAGGGTCTGGCACTGCTCAACGGCACTCAGTTTATGAGTGCGCACGCCGTATGGGCTATTGAGGAGGCAGTTCGTCTGAGTCGCATTGCCGACCTACTGACCGCCCTCTCGCTCGACGCCTTTGATGGCCGTTTGGAGCCTTTCAGCGACAATGTACACCTCGTACGTCCCCATAAAGGTCAACTCACCACAGCACGCGCCATCCGTGCTCTCTTGGAGGGTAGCGAGATTGCAGCACAGCCCAAGCAGCACGTTCAGGACCCCTACTCCTTCCGCTGCGTACCTCAGGTGCACGGAGCCGTAAAAGACACCATAGAGTATGTTCAGAGCGTAATCGACACCGAGATTAACAGCACAACAGACAACCCCACAGTATTCCCCGAGACCGACGAGGTAATCTCCGCCGGTAACTTCCACGGTGAGCCTCTGGCACTTGTGATGGACTTCCTGGCGATTGCCCTCTCCGAACTCTCCAACATCTCCGAGAGGCGTATCTACAAACTCATCAGCGGTCAGCGCGGTCTGCCCCACTTCCTTGTTGCCAAGCCCGGCCTCAACAGTGGTTTTATGATTCCGCAGTACACCGCTGCATCGATAGTCAGCCAGAGCAAGGCACTCAGCACTCCCGCATCGGTTGACTCTATCCCCTCTTCGCAGGGTCAGGAAGACCACGTAAGTATGGGCGCAAATGCTGCTACAAAACTGCTCCGAGTAGTAGAAAACACCGAGCGTGTGCTCGCCATCGAGCTGATGAATGCCGCACAGGCACTTCACTTCCGTCGCCCCCTGCGCTCCTCCGAGCCCGTAGAGCGACTCGTGGCAGAGTATCGCAAGGTTGTCCCCTTCATAGACACAGACGAGGTGATGTTCCCCCACATCGCACGCACAATTGAGTTCCTGAGAGAGTACAAATGGTAACAATAATTGAAAATATCGGTCTGTTATGGGGCATATCCCCCACCCTGCCCGCTCGTCTGCAAGGAGCCGAAATGCGCTCGCTCGGCGAGTTACGAAACTGTTGGCTATCCATTGAGGATGACCACATTAGCGGCTATGGTGAGGGCGTACCTCCCGCGCAGGCAGACCTGCACATAGATGCCCGTGGGGGTACCATAATCCCCGCCTTCTGCGACTCGCACACACACATCATCTTTGCCGGAACACGCGAAGGAGAGTTCGAGGACAAGATACGCGGCCTCAGCTACGAGGAGATAGCCCGTCGTGGTGGCGGCATCCTCAACTCCGCAGCCCGAGTGCAAAAAGCCTCCGAGCAGGAGTTATTCGAGGCCTCCTCCGAGCGACTCGCCCGCATGGTGGCCGACGGCACAGGCTCAGTAGAGATAAAGAGTGGCTACGGACTGACGCTCGAAGCAGAGCTAAAAATGCTACGCACAGCAGCACGTCTTGCCGAGAGCACTCCTGCAACAGTCAAGACCACCTTCCTCTGCGCGCACGCCCTGCCCGTAGAGTATCGTGGTCGCGCAGACGAGTATATAGATATGGTATGCCGTGAGTGGATACCCGCAGTATCTGCCGAGGGATTGGCAGAGTTCGTAGACCTATTCTGTGAGCAGGGGTTCTTCACCCCAGACCATGCAGCACGCATAATGGAGGCTGGCGCCAAGCACGGTCTACGCTCCAAGATACATGCCAACCAGCTCGCCGTATCAGGTGGAGTACAGGCAGGCGTGAAGGGTGGAGCACTCTCCGTAGACCATCTCGAGAGTAGCGGCAAGGCGGAGATAGAGGCACTGCTCGGCACAGCCACAATGCCCACACTCCTCCCCTCAGCAGCCTTCTTCCTGCGCGCACCCTACCCACCAGCGCGCCAGATGATAGAGAGCGGCCTGGGTGTGGCACTCGCCACAGACTACAACCCCGGCACGTCGCCCTCAGGATATATGCCACTCGTGCTGACAATGGCAACCGTGGGTATGCGCATGCTGCCCGAAGAGGCACTCGCAGCAGCAACAATAAACGGCTCATATGCAATGGGACTTACCGACCGCGGAACAATATCCGTAGGCGCAAGAGCCGACCTCGCACTGCTCAAACCGATGAACTCAGTAGCCTACCTACCCTACTCCTTCGGCGAAAACTGCGTGCAAGGTATGATCCTCGGCGGTAAACCGATTGTATAGATTTGCTTTCCCCGCTTTTTGTAAAAAGCATTTTGCCCCTTTTTTGTAAAAAAGCGGCACCAAAAAACTTTTAAACTATTTAGTTTGCGGGTTTAGGAGTTACCTATTAGTAACTACGATACAAAATAGAGATAGGCAGATATTCAAGTGAACTTGACATCTGCCTATCTCTATTTTCCATCGTACCCTCTACGAGGGTATTCCCTAAACCCGAGAAACTTAATTGCTTCACAAAGAATCTTATTGATTATCTCATAATTCCCATAATTCCCAAATCTCCCATTATTCCCATCTCTCCCGGTTATTTAAAGAAAATCGGCATCAGTTCTCCTGCAATTGCTATTCTATCGTCCTTGACGACTGCGGCGGCGATGACCTCTTTCTCTGCGCCAAGTGCTTCGGCGACGCTCTCGACATCCTCAATGCTCTGCACCCTATTGGCGTAGGCAGTAGCCAGGCAGTCGGCCAGGACCGCATCCCTGCACACCACCATAACTGCATCCGCCACGCCAAAGCTGAGCGAAGGACCTACCGTGCCCGACGAGGTGCAGACGCCAACTGTCCTGCCCTCGCTGGGCACGCGAAAGCCAACCTTACCCGAAAGGGGCGATTCTCCTGCCCACACAGCCACATCGAGGCTATCAGTCGTCAGGGCAAACACATCGCCACCATTTTCGATAATTATCTCTCTATAAGGCATTTGCTCGGCAAGCCTCACTGCCAGATACTCCGAGCAGGCAGCCGCCACGCCACCCATAGGGCCAATACCCGCAAGCGAAGAGGCAGCACTCATACGCACAAAAATCTCGGGCGCACCCTCTCTTGGAGCGTAGGGCACAAGAGCACGAGCGTAATCGGGGTCAGTAGCAAGATAGTGTTCCATCTCCGCCCACATATCCACCAAAATCCCGTGGCACACCTCGGGCATATCCTCGCGGAAGGAGTCGTTATCCACAGCCACCCACAGGTCGCTCTTGCGGTGGCTCACACAAAACGAAGTACGCCCTCGATTGAGGGCGTGACTTGCTCTGTATGTGCGATTTACATACATTATGTTCTCAGAAGAAATCTTACTCGGTAAACTCGATGCTAAACAGTTTCATCGGGCAACTCTTCAAGCAGAGTTTGCAGACGATACACTTCTCAGCGTCGAACTTCAACTTCCAATCGGGAGCTGTAATCGACAATGCACCCGAGGGGCACGACGAGGCACAACTACCGCAGTTGATGCAGCGCGAGTTATCATAGAAGACCTTGTTAGCCAGCGAACTGACCTGAATACCGTGCGACTTCATATATTCGATACCGCGCTCGATATTCTCCTCGGGGGCCTCGATAGCCATAAGCAGTTTGCCTCCCTTGCCAATCTCAATCTCGGCTTTGAGGATATTGATACGCAGGTCGTAGTCCTTGACAAGCTCGTAGGCGAAGGATTGGAAAGTCGCCTCGGGCGGGAAAGAGAGCAGAAGTTTTTTCTCCATAGTTTTCTACACTTTTTCGGTTTGTTAATCTTCTACTTGCACCATATTCAGGGGTTTAACCTCCGACACCGACGGCATAGGTCGTACAGGCTCGGTGAGGGTAAACTCACCCTTTTCAATCCACTCTTTAAGCACACCGGCAATCTTGCGCGCCTTGTCGAGCGAGGAGAGAGGGGTTGCCTTGATGCGTTTGCCCGCCACCTCAATCTCGCCGGTGCGCAGAGCGGCATAGTTAGTCCTGCCAACGTGGGCGCAACCATTACCATAGTCCACCACATTGGTCTCTATCTGCTCATTGCGGATGCTGACCCTACGCGCCATATCCTCGTCGAGAACGGGGATTGGAATACCAATACCTACATACATCGTCGTTCCATACTTCTCGAAATATGCGCCTCGGATATACTCAGTGTCCATCTCTTTGAGGTTACCTGCCACAGCCAGCGTACGGGCGTTGCCAATAGGCACTCCGTGCTCATTAGTGGGCTTGGTGGTGTTGAACTGAGTACCGTTCCAGGTGACATAGCCAACCGTACCTCCCAGGAAGATGCGAGTACCCAGACCAATTGTGCGACACTCGGGGTCGTTGAGCAGTGGCGAGAGTTCGCCTGCTGACGAGTAGGAGCAGTTGTGCATATGGGGCAGCAGAGTGCCCATATAGGTATGCTTAATCTTGTCTGTGCCGTTGGTTGCTACGTTGTAGTTCTGATAGCAGTTGCGGGGATTGTAGAGGATAGCCTCATTGAGTGTGTCGCGGTTGATGATTGTGCGCACATGGCGACGAGGGTAGCAATCGGTACCCTTACCCCACGCTTCGAGAACTACATCCTTACCTGCGATAAGGTCCTCAATGATATGCGAGCCACCATACTCGGGACGCTCAGGATTGCAGTCGGTAGCACCCACATAGGTATCCACAGCCGCCAAACCACCACTCACACGCACGCCATTGAGTTCGATGCGCTCCATACGGATAGGGGGCTCAGCGTGGCCAAAGTTCAGAAATGCACCCGAGGAGCACATCGCGCCAAAGGTCGCGGTAGTCACCACATCGACCTTCTCAACAATCTCGGCAGGCGAGAGGGTTCGACCCAACTCGGCCACCTCCTCGGCAGTCATCACCACCGCCTTGCCACTACGAATCTTCTCGTTAATCTCAGCAACCGTCTTCTTCATTTTCTTTACATTTTTAAACTATAAATGTAAATTGTTGTTTTGTTGAAGGTTACAACCAACCTTCCTGTATCCCTTAAAATTGTATTTTTAGTAGGCGATCTTAAAAACTGATTTAGGGGAAAATAATTTATAGTAGGCGGTTTTTAGGCGGGGTTGTCTTGACAGACCGCAACATACTTATTGTATGTGAGGATTTGGCAAGGCAACTCCAACACCAAAACCGCCACTAGAAATTATTTTCTTTTTACTTCAACTTGCTCATAACCCTCAACAATATCGCCCACGCGAATATCGTTGTAGGACTCGATGTTCAAGCCGCACTCCTGACCGCTGGTAACCTCCTTAACATCGTCCTTGAATCGTTTGAGCGAGCCAAGACGACCGGTGTATACCACGATACCGTCGCGGATAACACGAATCGGGGTGTTACGGCTGAGTTTACCCTCGCGGACAATACCACCCGCAATGGTACCCACCTTGCTAATCTTGAAGGTCTCGAGCACCTCAATCGAGCAGACAATCTCCTCCTTGGTAACGGGCTCGAGCATACCCTCGATTGCATCCTTGATATCGTTGATAGCGTCGTAGATGATGGAGTAAAGACGAATCTCAATCTCCTCCTTCTCTGCCAACTTACGAGCACCCATACTTGGGCGTACCTGGAAGCCGACAATAATAGCGTTCGACGCAGCAGCCAAGAGGACATCCGACTCCGAAATCTGACCCACAGCCTTGTGGATAACGTTCACCTGAACGCTCTCCTTCGAGAGTTTCAACAGCGAGTCGGTCATTGCCTCAATCGAGCCGTCCACATCACCCTTAACGATGATGTTAAGCTCCTTGAACGAGCCGATAGCGATACGACGGC
>JAFNVE010000162.1 GCA_017379955.1 Tidjanibacter sp.
ACACAAAAAATAGGGGAGGGGGTATTTGATACCCTTTATCATAATATACTTAGGTATGTCTTAGTTGCCGGCGACGACGATGGTTGCCAAGCCTGCGATGAAGAGCACGAACATAAGAGCAAGCAGCCAATTTGTCTTGTTGTCTGCGCCCTTGAACTCCTTCCAGATGAATACGCCCCAGAATGCAGCGATCATAGGTGCGCCCTGACCGAGAGCATACGACACTGCAGCGCCGGCCTTGCCTGCTGCGATGTACGAAAATGCTGTACCGAGGCACCAGATAGCGCCACCGAGGATACCTACAAGGTGGGTCGAGAGCGATCCCTTGAAGTACTCCTTGTACGATACAGGCTCACCCACGAATGGACGCTTCATAACCAAGGTGTTGAAGAGGAAGTTCGAGATGAGTACACCCAACGAGAAGATGAAGATTGCCGAGTATGGGGTCAACTTGCCCTCTGCAGGCGATACGAAGTTGTCGATATCCATACCCTTAACCACAAAGCGGTAGAAGGTCGACATCAGGACACCTGCCACGATAGCGAGGATGATACCTTTCTTGCTATCCTTGTTCTGCTCGCCACCCTTCGATACACGACCTGCTGCGATACCGTTGCATACAACTGCCAACACCACGAGCAGCACGCCCAAGCCGAGCAATACAGGGTTACCCTTTGCCTGCTCGAGGTAGTTGTTGATAACGCCCAACACGAGTGCCAAACCGCAACCGAGAGGGAATGCCACAGCCAGACCTGCCAACGAGGTCGAAGCCGAGAGGAGGATGTTCGATGCGTTGAAGATCACTCCGCCCAGGATTACCCATGCGATGCTTGCCAACTCTGCCTGACCGAGGTCGGCAACGAACGAGCGACCCTCGGTGCCGATGCTACCCATAGTGAAGCCCAGCAAGAGGGTGAAGAGGACCATACCGATCACATAGTCCCAATAGAAGAGCTCATAACGCCAGGTCTTACCTGCAAGTTTCTGGGTGTTGCCCCACGAGCCCCAGCACAACATTGTGATAAAGCAGAATACGACTGCCAATGTGTAATTACCGATGATAAACATAATGCTATTTTTTTAGGTTAAAGATATTTAGAAGTTGTCGACCTCCTCACGCGAAGGTATCGAAGGCTGAGCGCCCGCACGCGACACGGAGATTGCTGAAGCCTTTGTTGCAAATTGCAGAGCCTCCACAAGCGACAATCCCTCGGCCAATGCTGCGCACATCGCACCGTTGTAGACATCGCCCGCAGCGGTGGTATCCACTGCATTCACCTTGTGGGCAGGTATGATTGTGGAGTTGCCATCCTCGTAGAGCATAGCTCCGTCGCTACCGAGGGTGATTACCACCTTCTTCACGCCAAGTGCGCACAATGCCTCCGAGGCCTTGATGGCTGACGCCTCGTCTGTGACCTCGATGCCTGTGAGGAGTTCTGCTTCGGTCTGATTTGGTGTTATGAGGTAGAGCTTCGAGAGAGCCTCGGTGCTCACCTTGGCTGCAGGTGCAGGGTTGAGTATCACTCGCGCACCCCTCTCGGCTGCCACTGCGATGGCCGACTCTACGGTTGCCATCGGAATCTCCAACTGCAACAATACAATATCGCCCTCCTCGATAACATCTAGTGCCGGCATCACATCCTCCAGCGAGAGCTCATTATTGGCTCCGAGGGCGACCGAAATGGAGTTCTGCGCCTTAGAATCGACCAATATCAACGCTACGCCCGACGGAGTATCCTTGCGCACGATATATGTGGTGTCGATGCCATAATCTTTGTAGCGGGCCACCGCCTCGTCGCCAAAGATATCTTTGCCCAAAGCGGCTGAAAAGATTACGGGATGTCCCATCTTTGCCACTGCAACAGCCTGGTTGGCACCCTTGCCGCCACCGGCCATCATAAAGTCGCCGCCCAAGACTGTCTCACCAGGTTTTGGGAGGTGCTCAGAGCAAACCACCATATCGGTATTCGAACTACCTATAACGATTACTTTTTTCATTTCAAGCAAAATTTATTTCTACAAAAATAAGGTTTTTTATTGTAAGGAGCAAAAATTAGGCAAAAAAGAAGGGGATTATCTACTTTAGGCGTGTTAATTCAAACATTTGTCATTGCGAGGCTTGGCACAAGCCGCGGCAATCTCCCGCTGTTAATTTTAAATAAATATAAGGGAGATTGACCTTTGGTCTTCACTGCTCCGCCTCGGCAAAGTATGCAAGCACCCTTTGCTCTCGGCTTAATCGCAGCGCTCCCACAGTCGCTACGCTCCTTCGGAATGACGTTTATTTACACGCCTAAAGTATATAATTCCGAAAAAAATGTCACTATAAACTACCATCCGGCACAAAAAAATAGAGAGGCTGACCTCAACGGTCAACCTCTCTCTATCTGTTGGTCAGAAGGACTACTCCTCGTCCTGACGGTGCAACTGCTCTACATAGATAGCGTGAGCCATCTTGTCGCGCTTTGCAATCGAAGGCTTTGTGAAGTACTGACGAGCACGAAGCTCC
>JAFNVE010000163.1 GCA_017379955.1 Tidjanibacter sp.
CGTATCACCCACCATCACCTGCTTCTTATCGGGGTTCCACTCGCGTAGCACCTGCTTGAAGTACCAACGCTCGTTGTAGTTGAGCGAGGGCGACAAGTTGATGTAGTTCAGCACATTGAACGATGCACTAACGGGTATGGTATGCTGCACGCCATTACGCATCTGACTAAGCGTTTCGCGTTTAAAAAGGTCATTCTGTTTTGTCGACACATTGTTAGCCATCGTCGCCTTATAACTCATAGAAATCTTCTCATACCAACGCTCCTTACCCACAACCTGCTTACGCTTGAAGGGGTAGATTCGCGACATATTAAAGACAATGTTGGGCAGTGAGAGCGATATGGTGGAGTCGCGCGAGTTTTGCGAGTGCTGGATGTTCGCCGAAAGCGAGAAGGGGGTGCCGGGCCAGGTCTTCGAGAAGGCAATCGAAGAGTTGGTCTGAGCATTCAGATAGTCGTTAAGTGTGGTCGAGCCATACTTGGAGTATCCGCTTGTAGAGTAGTTCACGCTGGCCGAGAAGGTGCTGTTGGGGCGGAACTTCGGGTCTTGCGTGTGGGTCCACGAAATTTTGAAGTTATTCTGATTCACATAGTCCGCCGAGCCCTTGTCACCAAGAATATCTTTCGAGAAACGGAGGCTGAAATTACCGTTGTACTTATATCGACGGGTATATCGCGAAGCGGCATTTGCCTCCCACGAGCCGAGAGTATAGATACCTGCGGTGAGTTTCAAATCAACATAGTCGTTAAACTTGAAGTAGTAACCACCATCGCGCAGGAAGAAACCCTTCATCGTCTCCTCACCGTATGAGGGCATAATAAAGCCCGACTCGCGCTCGGTATTCAGAGGGAACATAGCCTCAGGCAGACCAAGGAAGTAGAGGGGCACATCCTCAAATACAAAGTGGGCATATCCCGAGAGTACCTTCTCGCCGGGGATAACCTTCGCCTTGTTCATACGGATATAGAAGTGGGGGTGTTCCACATCCTCGCAGGTAGTGAAACGACCGCCCTTGATGTTAAATGATTGGTCGGGCAACATCTTGACATCTTCGCCTGTGAGATATCCCTCGCCATCGCGGGTCACTACACCCTTGATTTTCATCTTCTTGGTGTCGATGTTGTAGAGCACGGTATCCATCTCATAGGTCGAGCCTGCATCGGTGAACTTGGGCTTGGTGTAACCGCCCGTTTTCTCAGTACTCTCTTCACTATCCACACCCGCCAAGTCACGGTTGGGTGTTCTGCCGGGCGCGGTTGTGGTCTGCTGCAAAGAGTCTTTATTGCCCTTGCCGTATGCAAGTATCTCTTTGGTATCCATCGAGATACGCATAAAGTCGGCCTGCATATTCATATTGTCACCATAGTTCACATCGCCCTTCTCGTAGATGTAAACCATCTTCTCGGCAACATTATAGACCAACGAGTCCTGATTCTTACCCGCAAGTGTCACCTCCAAGAAGTCGCGCTCGGGGCGCACATCCCAACGCTTGGGAGTGCTATCTGTTGCCAACATACCCTCCTGAGCATTCAACAACGAATCGATGTAGGCAGTACTGAGAACTGTGGTGTCGTAGGAGATAAAATCGCTGCTCAGAAGCGAATCACTTGCAGGAGATTCGAGCGAATCCGGCAGCTGAGGCGCAGAATATACCCTCACAGGCACTCTCGACTCACTTGCTTCGGGGTGTGGCACAGCAAGAGTGATGCCGAAAAACATCACCGAAAGTGCCAATGTGGCTATATATTTTGCCTTTCTTGTATTCAATTATTCGTCAATTATTAGTAACTTTGCCGACAAAGTCGGCAAAAACGCTCGAAGTGACCCACAATGAGTAGTTTTCACTCCGAACGAGCCTACAAAAATAGTTAAAATTTACAAGAAAGCCACCCATAAAACGATGAAACTTTCATTATTCTCATTTTTAGTAGTAACGCTATTAGTTCCCAATTTGGTATTCGGCCAGGCCGTGCAGAGCGCAGGCAAGGTAAAAACCGTCGTTCTCGATGCAGGACACGGCGGAAAAGACCCCGGCACGGTGCACGGAAAATACTACGAAAAGGACGTTACACTCAACGTGGCTCTCTCGCTCGGCAAGATGATTAACGAGAACTATCCAGACGTGAAGGTCATCTATACCCGCTCGACAGATGTATATGTAACACTGAACGACCGTGGCAAGATTGCCAACAATGCGGCAGCCGACCTCTTTATCTCCATCCACGTCGATGCTATCGACGGCACAAGTGCTACGGCTACGGGCGCTACGACCTACGTTATGGGTCTTGACAAGCAGAACAGCAACCTCGATGTGGCGATGCGAGAGAACGACGTTATCGTTATGGAGGAGGACTACACCACAACATACGAGGGCTACATCCCCGGCTCGTCGGAGAGTTTTATCATCTTCTCGCTGATGCAGTATGCATATCAGGAGCAGAGTATGGATTTTGCGGAGATTGTCCAGAACCACTACACCCGCTCAACCCCTATGCGCGACCGCGGAGCACGCCAGGCACCCTATCTAGTGTTGTGGAATACCTCGATGCCGAGCGTACTCACCGAGTTGGGTTATATGAGCCATAGCGAGGACCGAGCATTCCTTATCTCACAAAAGGGTCAACAGACAATGGCAACTGCCCTGTTCAACGCATTTAGCGAGTACAAGAGCAAGGTGGAGGGTCGTGCCTCAACAATCTTCCTCACAGATGGTGGCAATACAACAGGCACAACCGCCCCCACAACAACTGCTTCAAAACCAGCAACAACCACCACTGCAACCACTACAACCAAGAGCGCAGATAGCGGTGTACAGTACTATGTACAAATCTCCACTCTCACCGAGAAGGTAGCCACCAACTCCTCACGTTTCGGTTCGTGGCGCAGTCAGGTGAGTGTCAGAGAGTTTGGCCCGCGTACCTTCAAGTATTATGTCGGCCCCGTTGCCACATATAGCGAGGCAGTCACCTTACAGGCCAATGCGCGTAAGGATTTCAAAGATGCATTTGCCGTTGCCTTTGAGGGCGATAAGCAACTCAATCTCTCCGAGGCACGCAAACGCACAGACAAATAGAAGATTACAGAACAATGATATACCCCAAGAATTTTGAACAAAAACTCGGCTTCGACCGTATTCTTCGCCAGGTAGCGGAGTGTTGCTCCACGCGCCGAGGCAAAGAGCTGCTCAGCGATGAGGGTTTTTCCACAAATGCCGATATCATCCGATACCGACTTGCCTTGTGTAGCGAGATGCGCACCTGTCTGATGTTGGAGAGCGATTTCCCGAAGGGAGAGTTTGCAGAGTTCTCGGGTGTTGCAACCAAGTTAGGCATCGAGGGCGCATTTTTGGAGGTTACAGAGGTGCAGACTCTTGGCCGAGGACTCAGGGATGTCGATTCACTGCTCGGCTTTGTGCGCAGGTCAGAGAGCTACCCCGCACTCCAAAAGATTAGCGAGAGGATTGACTCCTTTCCCCGAATCAGCCGTGAAAGTATGTCTGGCAAGAGCTCGATGTATGTCACCCGTAGTATAGACCGGCTTGCCTATACGCTTGCAGAAAGACCCCAGATGGCGGATATGGTCGAGATGATCATGGGTAACAAGAATCGCAGAGAAGGAATCTATGTCCAGACCGTTCTCCTGAAGGGCTTTCTTGAGACGACGCAGACTTACACCGGCATCGATAAGAATGCCTTTGTCATCAGTTCCAAGATAATA
>JAFNVE010000164.1 GCA_017379955.1 Tidjanibacter sp.
AGTTTGAAGGGCTCTTTGTACTCCTTTTTGATTTTGTATTCCTCAATCAATATCAAGTCATCACCTATGCGATGTGTGTCGGAAATCTCTGTGCGTGTGCGGTTGCGCCACTCCAAATATGGTACTCTCTTCTCCATTGTCTTTTGCCTGGTTTTCATTTCAAAAATAGAATAAAAGTGTCGAAATCCAATAGAAATGCGCCAAAATGGCTAAAACTGTGGAATATTAGTCCACTTTTTCCCAAGTTGTCCCGCTACTTTTGCAGTGAAGATTTTACATTATTACATTGAATAATTATGAAAAAGTGCATTATTACAACACTGCTTGTTTCACTCACAGGCGCAACTGCCGTGTGTGCAAGCAAAACAACTAACGAATTTGAGCAGGATAATATGAACGACAAGAAAGAGAATCTCTTTATCCGTAGCGAGAAAGCTATAGAGAGAGGCGTGGTCAAGGGCTACAAGGCAATCGAAAATGGAGTTGTAAAGGGTTATAAAGGAATTGAAAATGGCGTTGTAAAGGGCTACAAAGCTATCGAAGATGCCTTTGTAGATACTTTCTTTACCGAGGATCCTCGCGTGAGCGCAGAGAGTGCGGAGGTAAATGCAGAGAGTGTAGAGTCTGCCGAGATTGACGAGTAGTCTGTTATACTGTATAATTTGAAAAGGTGTCCAGGATAGTGGGCACCTTTTTTTTTATGGTTGTCTGTTACATTTTGTGGTGGTTAGTCGTCTATTATATATAGGTGTGATTTTTTCTGTTTTTAGTGTTGCAAATAGAGAAATTTTATATACTTTTGTGGTGTACTACCAAACTAATACACGGGGGGGGGTAAATTTTGAAGTCTGATTTTTCTTGCCGAGAGTTTGTGATGTGCTGCAAAAAATATTTTAGCAAAAATTTGGAAATTAAGATTTTGTCTTTACTTTTGTGATATCAAAATGATATCATTGAAAACAAGATATTATTTTTAAACATTTATTAATAAACAAAACATGAAGATGAAGAGTTTTTTCAAGCAGATGATTTGTGTCGTTGTTGCTCTGTTGGCAACCTCGGCAGTTTGGGCGCAGGAGTCGACGGGCTCCAAATATGCCCTGAGCGGTAAAGTTGTTGATGAGGCTGGTGCGCCATTGGAGTTTGCCACCGTCTTGGCCTTTGCGGGCAGTGAGCAGGCAGGTGGCTGTATGACCGATGCAGAGGGTGTGTGGGAGTTGCAGCTTCCCGCAGGCGACTACCGAGTAGAGATTAGCTATGTGGGTTATAGTGTTGAGAGTGTTGAGGTGAGCCTCAGTGCGCCAATGGTGATGGAGGCGGTGGTTCTCAATGAGAGTCAGGAGATTGATGTTATCACTGTTTCGGCTCAGTTGTTGCGTCGCGAGGCCGACAGATTTATCCTCGATGTGGCCAATAATCCTACGGCCGCGGCGGGACAAACCACCTATGAGATGTTGCGTCGTGCGCCGGGTGTATGGGCAGATGACAACGGCATCACCATCAACGGTCGCAGTGGTGTGATGGTTCAGATAGGGGAGCGCATTATCAACAATATGTCGGCTGAGGAGTTGGCAAACTACCTCCGCAGTATCCCTGCCGACAATATCCAATCTATCGAGGTTATCCCCATTGCTGGTGCCGACTATGAGGCCTCCTTTTCTGGTGGTGTGATTAAAATCAACCTCAAACGCGCACGCAATCAGGGTGTTGAGGGCTCTGTCGGTATGGTAGTCAACTTTGGACCTAAGGATTTTTATAATCTGCTGCCCTCGGCCCGCATCTCCTACAATCGGGATAAACTCAACCTCTATGGCACTGCTACTATGGTGGCCCAGAAGGCTACAACCTATATTGAGAGTGTGACCGACTACGACAATGGTACCAAGATGAACTCGTTTGGCGATATTGGTGGTAAAGGTCGCCTTGGTCTAGGTCAGTTTGGTGCTATCTACTCGTTCGACGACAAGAATACTATCGGTGCAGAGGTGAACTATACCTCTTCGGCGACCAAGAACCATACTCTAAGCACCTCTTCGCTGTTGGGTGCTGGTACTCATCAGGTTAGTAACGATAGCGAGTATCAGGGACTCACATCGTATGACAATATGGCGGCCACTTTTAACTATGTGCGTAACCTCGACCAGCTCGGCTCGACTTTCAAGATTATTGCCGACTACTCGACAAATGTGAATACCTCCAATACCGACTACATCAATCGCCAACAGGTGGGTGCTATTGAGCAGGATTCTGTCTATCGCAATGTGACCGACCTCGACTATCGCATCTTTGCTCTCTCGGCAGCGTGGGATAAGCGTATGGCTAGTGGCTCGTCGCTGCGTGCAGGTGCGAAGATTACCGACAATAAGATTTATAGTTCCAACCTCTATACCGCATTGGATGAGACACTTATCCTTGGTGATGGTTGGATGGAACTCCCCGCGCTGAGTTCGACAACCGACTATCGTGAGCGCGTGGCTGCACTCTACTCTACCTATAATACCCAACTTGGCAAGGTGGCTCTTTCGGCAGGTCTGCGTGGCGAATATACCTCGATGAAACCCCGCTACGAGGGCTTGGGGCAGGAGAGCGAGACCTTTGAGCGCAACTTCTTCAACCTCTTCCCCACACTCTCTATGAGTATGCCACTCAACGATTTTGGTAGCAATATCCTCTCGCTGACCGCCTCGCGCAAGGTTAGTTATCCCTACTTTGGCTCTATGAATCCCCAGCGCACTCTTATCAGCGAGTATGCCGCCACAGAGGGCAATCCCGACCTGCGCCCCTCTTACACCACCTCATTTGCGTTGACTACTGTGCTTGGCTATCGTTATACTGTGAGTGTTGGTGCTGACTTCCAACGAGATGCAGTGCAGCAGGTGGCGATGGTTGACCCCGATTTTGAGAACACGATTCTCTACAAGCAGATGAACGTGGGCCACTATGAGCAGTATTATGCGATGGCTTCGGCTCCTGTGCAGGTGACAGGGTGGTGGTTGCTCAACCCGACCGTTACGGTGATAAATATGGCTACCCGTATGACCGATGCTGACGCTACGCGACGCCTTTGGGTTGGTCAGGCACAACTTGTCAGCCAGATGACGCTGCCCAAGAATTGGACTGTTGAGGCAACGGGTCTCTATGTGTCGGGTGTTATTCAGGCTAATCAGGAGGTGAAGAGTATCTGGATGGCACAGCTCGGCATCAAGAAACAGATGTTTGATAAGAAACTTACCGCATCTGCCGACCTTGCTTTCTCCAATCCGCAGATAGTTATCTCGCGTGGCGAAGGCTTTGTGTCGAATACCAAGCAGTGGTCGAACTCAACAAAGTGGTCGGCAACCTTCTCGCTTACCTATAATTTCCGTGCCGGCAAACAGTTCCGCTCGGTGACCGTAGAGAGTGGTGCGGCTGAGGAGAGGGCCCGTATGGGTAATTAACAACTATTTTAATGCTATTTGGGCTCTTTTTACTCCCTATTCTCGTTACATAGTCCCGCTATGCGCCTCGAATTCGAACTAAAAATAGCCTCGAATACCGATTAAAATAGTGCTGTTAATAGGTGATAATAGAAAGGAGCGAATTTTTTTTGAAAAAATCGCTCCTTTTTTTTGGAGTATTAAAAAAATGCGCTACATTTGCAGTGCTTTTCGAAAGATAAGCCGATTGGGCTATGGTGTAATGGTAACACTACAGATTCTGGTCCTGTCATTCATGGTTCGAGTCCGTGTAGCCCAACAATCGACGGAACGCCTAAACAGCGTTCCGTTTTTTTTTATGCACTTTTCGCAGTGCTTGCCTTTGGCAGATGGATGTGCGCAGAGAGCCTGGCGCACATTTATTTACTCGCGCGCGCGTGACAAAATGCGCAGTTGGCAAGCATTTTGAACATAATATAGTATAGAGTAAACTGAAATAGATATGAAAAACAAGAAAGAGACCGAACAAACTATTGATAACGAGAAGTTTAGCACTGAGCAGGGCTTCGATGCAGGTGAGAATTATCCCAACTGCGAGGGTGAGTCGTGTGACAATGTGGCAGATGATGATGCTCAGCAGACTGACAATTCGGCAGAGACTGACGCTCAGAGTAGTGTAGCAGCCGAGGTGGCAGAGTGGAAAGATAAATATCTCCGTCTGCAAGCTGAGTTCGACAACTACCGTAAGCGTACCCTCAAAGAGAAGATGGATTTGGTGGCTGCCGGTGGTGAGGATGTCATCAAGGAGATGCTCGGCGTGGTTGACGATATGGACCGTGCGCAGGCAAGTATGGCTGCATCGGACAATATTGACTCTATCCGCGAGGGTGTTGAGCTGATTGCCCGCAAACTCTCGGAGGTGATGCGTGCTAAGGGTGTGAGTGAGATTGAGGCGGTGGGTCTGCCCCTCGACACTGACCTGCACGAGGCTATTGCTAAGTTCCCTGTTGAGGATGAGCGCAAGGGCTTGATTATCGATGTTGTTCAGAAGGGTTACAAATTGAAAGATAAGGTTATCCGCTATGCAAAGGTTGTAGTGGGTGAATAGGCTAAGATACTATTATGGCAAAGAGAGATTACTACGAGGTGCTTGGTGTTGAGCGTAATGCCAACGCTGACGAGATAAAGAAGGCCTACCGCAAGGCGGCCATTCAATATCACCCCGACAAAAACCCGGGCAATGCAGAGGCCGAGGAGAAGTTCAAAGAGGCTGCTGAGGCATACGATGTGCTGAGCAACCCCGACAAGCGTGCTCGCTACGACCAGTTTGGTCACGCAGGTATGGATGGTGGCGCAGCAGGTGGTGCTGGTGGCTTTGGCGGTGGCTTCTCGATGGATGATATCTTCCGCAACTTTGGCGATATTTTTGGGGGTCACTTTGGTGGCTTTGGCGGTTTTGGTGGCTTCGGAGGTCAGCAGGGCGGCCAGAGAGTCAATCGTGGCTCCGACCTGAGAGTTAAGGTGCGCCTTTCGTTGAAGGAGGTTGCTGAGGGTGCAGTGAAGAAACTCAAAATCAACAAGATGGTATCGTGCGACGAGTGCGGTGGCTCGGGAGCAAAGGATGCTCATTCGAAGGGTACTTGCCCCAATTGCAACGGCGCAGGCTATGTTACTGAGATTGTAAATAGTTTCTTTGGCCGAGCACAGACCCAGCGTGTATGTCCCACTTGTGGTGGCGAGGGTAAGGTTATCACTTCGCCCTGCTCCAAGTGTCGTGGCGAGGGTATCGTGCGTGGCGAGGAGGTGATTGAGATTAATATCCCCGCCGGTGTAGGTGAGGGTATGCAACTCTCCGTCAGTGGTAAGGGTAATGCTGCTCGTCGTGGTGGTATTAATGGCGATTTGCTGGTAGTTATCGAGGAGGAGCACAACCCCGAACTCGTGCGCGATGGCAATGACCTGCTGCACAACCTCAAAATCCCAGTAACGACCGCTATTCTTGGTGGCGAGGCGGAGGTGCCCACTGTTGACTCGCGTGTACGCATCAAGATTGCCGAGGGTACTCAGCCCGGTAAGGTGTTGCGCTTGAAGGGTAAGGGTCTGCCCGATGTAAATGGCCGCGGTCGTGGCGATATTCTGGCAATTGTAGATGTGACAATCCCCACTAAACTTTCGCGTGAGGAGAAGAAGTTGCTCGAGAAACTTGCTGCACAGCCCTCGTTCCAGAAGGCGGAGACTCCGAAGGGAGAGCAGAACATTTTTGACAGAATGCGCAATTTCTTCGGATAGAATTCGTATATTTGTAGAAATTGTCGAACAGATAAAAGAGAGTTACTTATGGCATTATTTGGAGGACACTATAATCGTAAGCCGAGGCAGTTTGAATATCGCCCCCTCTATTACGATCCCGAGAAGGAGGAGCGTGAGCGCCGTCGTCGACTGATGAAGTTGCGCAAAGATATGGAAGATGCAGCGGAGTTGGATGATGAGGCTCTGGAGCAAGAGGAGGAGCAGACTCGTGCGGGCGATATTATCCGTCGCAAGTTTGGTGCGGATAGAGAGTTCCGTGCCGAGATGGAGCGTCAGCGCAAACGCAAAAATATGCGTACTATTGCACTGATTTTTATCCTCTCGTTGGCGATGATTTGGATTTTGAATAATGCTATGTAGGGCAAAAAAGCTGTCTGGCTGGTGATTTTGGTGTTGGAGCAGTTTTTGTGTCGCTCACATACGCTAAGTATGCTTCGCTTCCCCAAAAACTACTCCGCCTAAAAATCCCTCAGCCATACGACTTTTTAAGGTAGTGAGGGTTGGGATTGTAAGAGGCAAAAAAGAAAAGCATCTGTGATGCCTCCGCCTAAAAATCCCTCAGCCATACGACTTTATAAGGTAGTGAGGGTTGGGGTTGTAAGATAAAAAAATAAGAAAAGCGCCTGTAACGCTAATAGTGAGAAACAATAATTATAGCAAGATAGAGATAGGATAACTATGGCCAACATCTCGAAAATCAAACTACTACCCGATGTGGTGGCTAATCAGATAGCAGCGGGCGAGGTTGTACTCGGTCCCGCTTCTGTCGTTAAGGAGATGGTCGAGAACTCGGTCGATGCTGGTGCGGAGAGTGTGATTGTCAATTACCGCGATGGCGGTCGTGAGTTGTTGCAGATTATTGACGATGGCGAGGGTATGTCGCCCGTCGATGCACGATTGGCTTTCGACAAGCACGCCACCAGCAAGATTTCCTCGGCTGAGGATATCTACCGTCTGCACACCTTCGGTTTTCGTGGTGAGGCGTTGGCCTCTATTGCTGCGGTGGCGCGTGTCGAACTCTCCACTCGCAGAGAGGATGACGAACTCGGCACTGAGGTAGTGATTGAGGGTAGTCGTTTTATTGAGAGTCATCCCAAGGCGTGTGCTAAGGGCTCGTCTTTTATGGTGAAGAATCTCTTCTACAACCTCCCTGCGCGTCGTCGTGCTTTGGAGGCCAAGAGTAGCAGTGCGCTGTCGCGTGCGCTGACCGATGAGTTCCAGCGAGTTGCACTCTGCCATCCCGAGGTGGCTTTTTCGTTGTATAGCAACGACTCGCCACTCTATAATCTGCCTGCTTCCAACCTCAAACAGCGTATTGTTGGGGTGGTGGGCAAGCGTTTTGCCAAAGATTTGTTGGAGGTAAATACCTCGACCACTATCGTCAAGGTGGAGGGTTTTGTGGGTGCTCCCGATGGTGCGGTACAAAAGGGCGCAAAGCAATTTTTGTTTGTCAATGGCCGCTACTTTCGCTCCCCATATCTCGGCAAGGCAATCATGCAGGCCTACGAGAAACTTATCCCCGCAGGTAGTCAGCCCTCGTGGTTCTTGTATCTCACCGTCGATACCGAGGAGGTCGATGTGAATATCTCGCCCCAGAAGACCGAGATTCACTTCCTGCGTGGTGCAGAGATTTGGCAGATTATCAATGCCGCTGTGCGTGAGGCACTTGCCAAGCGTGGTGCGGTGCCTATGATGGATTTTGACACCTCGCAAGAGTTCTATATTCCCCCTGTTGGTAGCAGCGAGCGTCCGCGCGAACTCGTTGAGCCTCGCTCTACGTTGCACACAGACTATAATCCCTTTTCGCCCCGATATTCTACTCCCCGAGTTGGCTCTACCGCATCGATAGCCGACTTTGATATGCCCTACGAGGCAGGCTCTGAGAGCGATGAGTTTAGTCGCTTTGATAGCTCGACAATGGAGTTTATCGAGAGTGGCGCAGAGGAGCAACCCGCACTCTTTGAGGATAAGGGGTATAAAGGTATGCTCCCGATGTCGGGCGGTTATGTGGCAACCACTCTGCGCGGAGAGCTGGCTATTGTCAATCTGTCGCGAGCAAGAGAGGCGATTCTGTATAAACGATATCTGCAAATGCTCTCGTCGGATAGTTCTGTCAGTCAGGCACTTTTGTTCCCTGAGCGTGTGGTGCTGTCGAGCGACGATGTCACTTTGGCGGCGGAGCACTTTGACGATTTGAGCCGTTTTGGTTTTGAGTTTACGGCTGTCGATGAGAATACTTTGGAGTTCTCAGCCCTGCCTGCCGATGTGAGTGTGGGTGAGTTGTCGGATATTCTCTACGATATTATCGACCGATTGAGGGACGATATAGAACTCTCCACCACCGAGCGCAGAGAGCGTATGGCTGCTATGCTTGCAGGGCGTGGCGAGGCTAAGGAACTCTCAGAGGGTGAGCAACTTGCCATCTTGGAGGCTATGGAGGGTGGCGAAGGTTACTCATTTACTGCCGATGGCCGAGCAGTAGTTAAGATTGTTGGTCGCGAGGAGTTGCGAACAATGTTTTCGAGATAAAAATTGAGAGATATGAATATGGGAATGAGAGGGAGTGTCAATATGCCTCCCGTGGTGAAGAACTTGTTGATTGTTAATGTAATAGTCTTCCTGGCGCAGACTATTCTGCCTCTCCCTTTGCGTGAGGGTCTGTTGGAGTATGGTGCGCTGCACTTCTGGAAGTATGAGCACTTCTTCCCCTACCAGATTTTTACCTATATGTTTATGCACGCCGATATCAGCCACCTCTTCTTCAATATGTTTGCGCTGTGGATGTTCGGCCGAATTGTCGAGTACGACCTCGGTAGCCGCCGCTTCTTGCTCTACTATTTGGTGTGCGGTATGGGTGCGGGCTTGATTCAGCTTGGCGTGCAGAGTGTTGAGTGGAGTGTTTTGGCTGCTCAGGGTGTTGTACCTCAGAGCCTCTCGATGATGCGAGTGCTGTATAGCACAACCATTGGTGCGTCGGGTGCTGTGTTTGGTATTCTGCTGGCTTACGGTATGATTCATCCCAATAATGTTATTATGCTGATGTTCCCGCCCATTGCGCTGAAAGCCAAGTGGTTTGTGGTGATTTATGGTGCTGTCGAACTCTTTGCGGGTGTGGCAGGCACGGGTGGTACTGTGGCTCACTTTGCCCACCTGGGCGGTATGCTCTTCGGCTGGCTCCTGCTCCGCTATTGGAAGAAAAAACGCGAAATTTTTTACTAAACATCTGACAAACCCCAACCCACTATGGCAGACTATGGATATTATGGCTCGGCTCCACGCGAGGAGCGTCGCAAGAGCAGCCTTCTTGGTCGTCTCTTCGACCTGTTGATGCTGCTTGTTACTTGGGCAGCATCGCTGTCGTTGCTCTTGGCTCTCTTCTCGCAGGTGGTCAATCCCAATAGTATCTCGTGGCTCTCATTTTTTGGGTTGGTCTATCCTATTATCTATCTTGTCTGTTTCGGTTGCGCCCTCTATTGGATTGTGCGCTGGCGCAGACACTTTTTCCTTGCTCTGCTGGTGCTCGTTATCGGCTTCGGAGGTTCCAAACGATTCTTCGATCCTCAGTTCAGACGTGTCTATGAGGGTAGCCAAGAGGATGTGCGTACCGACTTGAAGGTGATGACCTACAATGTCTTGGGCTTTAATAAACAGTTGGATGTCCCCGAAACATCCACTGCCCAACTTGTAGCCCGATTGGCAGACTCTGCGCGTGTGGATATCCTCTGTATGCAGGAGTTTGTCTATAACGAGAAGAATATCACTACCTTTGCCGATGAGGCTCCCCGACTGCAATACAATGTTTTCCATAATATGGATAAACGCATTGCGGGTAATAACGGACAGGGTATTGTGATTATGAGTGCCTATCCTATTGTGCGTCACGATATTGTCGATTGCGACTCTACCTTTATGCGCTCCCTCTGGGCCGATGTGCGTATCGGTGCTGATACGGTGCGCGTTGTGGCAAACCACCTGCAATCGACCTCCATTACCAAGGAGGATAGGGCGCACACGCTCACCCCGCAGATTGTTGCCGACTCTATGCGCGAGGAACGACTCACCGAACTTGCGGGGCGCCTTGCTAAGAACTACGCTATCCGCGCAAATCAGGCCGATAGCCTTGCCCGGTTTGTTGCCGTCTCGCCATATCCGACTATTGTCTGTGGTGATTTTAACGACACGCCCATATCCTATGTCTACCACCGCGTGGCTAAGGATATGACCGACACCTTTGTTATGCGCAAGGAGGGCAGAAATGCAACCTTTGACGGATTTTTGAACATTTTCCGTATCGATTATATCTTTGTTGGCGAGGGTGCACAGCCCGATAAAAAGCGCAAGAAGGATAACACTGCCGA
>JAFNVE010000165.1 GCA_017379955.1 Tidjanibacter sp.
GAAGGGAGAAGTCGAAAGATTTCTCCCTTTATTTTTTTTTTACATTGTGGGGGTATTTTGTCTAAATCATCATTATTACCCCTTTTTCTTGCCACTTTCTTTGGTAATTTCCCATAAAAATCTGTAAATTCGTATTTCGATTTGGTCTACAACCCAATTAACTAACCTTAGAAGAACAATTATGGCAAATATCAAATTCTACAAGATGGGCGATATGCCCCTCGAACTACATAAGGTGAGAGTTGTGCAGAAACTCTACCTTCAACCTATCAGCCGTCGTTTGGAGGCAATGACCGAGGCAGGTTTCAACACCTTCCGTCTGAGCACCAAGGATGTATTCCTCGATATGCTCACCGACTCCGGCACAAACGCTATGAGCGACAATCAGGTGGCTGCAATGTTCCAGGCAGACGATGCATACGCAGGCTCGCAGTCGTTCGACAAACTTAAAAAGGCGGTTGAGGATGTGCTCGGCAAGAAATACCTCTTACCCGTACACCAGGGCCGTGCAGCAGAGAATATCATCTGCGCTGCATTTGTAAAGCCCGGCGATGTGGTCCCCACCAACTACCACTTCACAACCACCCTTGCCCACGTTATGGAGCGTGGCGGCACAATCGAGGAGCTTATCCACGACCGCGCACTCGAACTCCACAGCGACCACCCCTTCAAGGGAAATATGGATATTGAGAAATTGGAGGCTTGCATCCAGAAGCACGGCGTAGAGAAGATTCCCTTTGTGCGCATGGAGGCATCGACCAACCTTATCGGCGGTCAGCCCTTCTCTATCCGCAACCTTATGGACGTAAGAGCCGTGTGCGACAAATATGGCATTATGTTGGTGCTCGATGCATCGCTCCTGGGCGAGAACGCCTACCTTGTAGGTCAGCGTGAGGATGCGTGGAAAGAGAACACCATGGGCGACATCCTCAAAACAATGACCAACCTTGCAGACCTCGTCTACTTCTCGGCTCGTAAGCTCAGTTCGTCGCGTGGTGGTGGTATCTGTACCAACCGTCGCGACATCTACTCCAAGATGGAGCCACTGATTACACTCTACGAGGGCTACCTGACCTATGGTGGTATCTCGGTGCGCGAGATTGAGGCTATGGCAGTGGGTCTGTACGAGACACTCGACGAGACGATGATTTCTCAGAGCCCCACCTATATTAAATATATGGTTGAGCAACTCGACAAGGCGGGTATCCCTGTTATCACTCCTCCGGGTGTGCTGGGTTGCCACGTCAATGCAATGGAGTTCTGCAAACATATTCCTCAGAGCGAATACCCCGCTGGTGCATTGGCAGCGGCCTTGTATCTGATTTCGGGTGTGCGCGGTATGGAGCGCGGCACAATCAGCTCGATTCGCGATGAGGATGGTAACGACGTATTGGCAGATGTGGAGTTGTTGCGTCTGGCAGTACCTCGCCGCGTATTTACTCTGTCGCAGGTGAACTATGTTATCGACCGCTTGCAGTGGTTGTGGGACAACAGAGAGCTTATCGGTGGTCTGCGATTCACCTACGAGCCTCCCGTGCTGCGATTCTTTATGGGTGGCTTGGAGCCTACATCCGATTGGCCCGACCGTCTTGTATCGAAGTTCCGCAAAGATTTCGGCGACTCGCTCTAATCACATAAAAAAAAGTCCTCAGAGTTTCTGAGGACTTTTTTTTTATTATAATGCACAAGAGTTTCTAATTTTCAGCCACCAGCGCACTCCACAGCGCATCTTTCAACTGAGTGATATTCTGTCCGCTGACAGAGGAGATAAAGATTGTTTCGATACCCTTTGGCAGTTCCTTCTTGATTTTGGCAAGTTGTTCCTCGTCGGCAGTGTCGCACTTGGTGATTGCCAGCAGACGACGCTTATCCAATAGTTCGGAGTTATACTGAGTCAACTCATTGAGCAAGATGCCATACTCGCCCGCCACATCCTCGGTGGTTGCGGGAATCATAAAGAGGAGAATCGAGTTTCGCTCGATATGGCGCAGGAATCGGATACCCAGACCACGTCCCTCGTGCGCACCCTCGATAATACCGGGGATATCTGCCATAACAAACGAGCGTCCCTCGCGAGCCTCAACAATACCGAGGTTAGGCTCCAAGGTGGTAAATGCGTAGTCGGCAATCTTAGGACGGGCAGCCGACACAACCGACAGCAGGGTCGACTTACCGGCATTGGGGAAGCCCACCAAGCCCACATCTGCCAACACTTTGAGTTCCAGAATAAAAGCACCCTCCTTACGCTCACCGCCGGGCTGTGCATAGCGCGGTGCCTGGTTAGTAGCGGTCTTGAAGTGCCAGTTACCCAAACCTCCACGGCCACCTTTGAGCAATACCAACTCCTCGCCATCGGCAGTCACCTCACCGACAATCTCGCCCGTCTCAACATCGCGTGCTACGGTGCCAAGGGGGACAAGAATCACCGAGTCACGGCCACTCTTACCCGTACTGCGAGCACCCGAGCCACTCTGACCATCCTCAGCGAAGATGTGACGCTGATATTTGAGGTGGATGAGGGTCCAGTGCTGCGAACTACCTTTGAGTATCACGCTACCACCGTGTCCGCCATCGCCACCATCGGGGCCACCGAAAGCCACGAACTTCTCGCGTCGGAAGTGCGCACTACCATTACCACCCGCACCACTGCGAGCATATATCTTTACATAATCGACAAAGTTTGATGATGCCATAACAATCTCGTTTAGGGATATATTGCACAAATTTCGCCCCAAAGTTAGGCAAGATTTGCCGTTTTTCCAACCACTACCCTCTCACTCTCCAACAAAAACCAAAAAGAAAGAGTATCTTTGCGCCCGAATCAAACAACACAGAGCCTTGAAGACCAACAGAGAGATACTGCGCCTTGCTGTGCCAAACGTAATCAGCAACATCACCATACCCCTACTCGGTATGGTCGATATGGCTGTGGCAGGTCGTCTGGGCTCGGAGGCCACAATCGGTGCATTGGCAGTGGGCACCTCTACCTTTAACTTTATATATTGGAACTGCGCCTTTATCCGTATGGGTACAAGTGGTCTGACGGCTCAGGCTTTCGGTGCGCGCCGAGAGCAGGAGTGCGCCAACAATCTTGTGCGTGGCGTGGTTGTGGCGTTGGTGCTGGCCTTCGCTCTACTCCTATTCCGCAAGCCCGTAGGCACTCTTGCACTGAGGCTGATGGGTGGCAGTAGCGATGTGCAAGCCCTGGCAGGAGAGTACTTCTTCCACCGCATATGGGCAGCACCCGCAAGCATAGCCCTATTCGCCATGCAGGGGTGGTTTATCGGCATGCAGGACTCACGAACACCGATGTACACCGCGCTGCTGAGCAATGTGATAAACATCAGCACCTGTCTCTGGTTTGTCTTCGGGATGGGTATGGGAATCAAGGGCATCGCCCTATCGACAGTGGCGGCACAGTACGGTGGTCTGCTCTTCTCGATAGTAATGTTAGCCACAAGGTATCGCGGAGTACTCGCAAAGATTGACCTGCGCAGCAGCCTCCACCGCGAGCCGATGCGCAGATTCTTCTCCGTTAACAAGGATATATTTATCCGCTCGCTATGCGTGGTGAGCGTCTATACATTTTTCACAGCCGCCTCCTCGCGATTTGGCGACCTCACCCTGGCAGCCAATGCTCTGCTGATGCAGCTATTCACGCTATACTCCTATATGTCAGATGGTTTTGCCTACGCAGCAGAGTCGCTGACAGGCAGGTTTGTGGGTGAGCGCAACCGCCCCGCACTCCGAAGTTCGATTCGCGGACTGGCACTATGGAGCCTCGGGATTGCCGTGTTATTCGTAGGAGTATTCTTCTTCGGCTGGGACGGCATAATGCTCCTCTTCAACTCCACAGATGCAATCATAGCCGAGGCCAAAGAGTACATCGTATGGGTGGTAGCCGTGCCACTGGTGGGCTTCCTGCCCTTCCTGATTGACGGCATAATGCTCGGCGCAACACGCACCCGCGTACTGCGCAACACCCTGCTGATATCAACCACCATCTTCTACACAATGTTCTACTCACTCGTAGGCACCCTGGGCAACAACGCCCTATGGCTCTCGTTCGTAGTATTCATCTTCCTGCGCGGCGCAATCCTCTACGTCGCCACCGACCGCCTCAGCGCTGACAGACTGATTGAGTAGTTTGTTTGTTTTTGATTTGTCGCTTTTTGTAAAAAGCTTTTTGATTTCGAGCCTTTTTGTAAAAAGGCTCCCCAAAAACTTTTGTACTATTTAGTTTGCGGTTTTAGGGATAGCCTTAGTGGCTATTACGACAAAAAAGAGATATGGAGTTTGTTCAAGTAAACTTGACAACTCCATATCTCTTTTTCATCGTACCCTCTACGAGGGTATTCCCTAAACCCGAAAAACTTAATTGCTTCACAAAGAGTCTTATTGGTTATCCAATTATTCCCATAATTCCCATTATTCTCAAATTTCCCATCACTCCCATAAACAACAACCGAGAGATATATCGAATATCTCTCGGTTGTATCAATTTTGAATCTTGAATTTTGAATTTTGAATTTCTAATGCACCCCGAAGAGTTCGGTGAGGTAGGTGTCGAGGTAGAGCAATTCGGCATCGTCTTCAATGACACACTCTAAAAATAGTGACTCTTCTTCGTGGGCTGCACCAATATTAAAAATGGTGTCAAGTTTCCCCATAGGCAGAAAGGTTATTGGTTATACTTTGTGCTTGCTAACACTTATCTAACGCAACCTACCTGCCGTTTATTGCCCGCTAAGCCAAAATAATTTGGTTATCCTTAATCATTTTGCGCAAATTAATCAGCGCATAGCGCATACGACCGAGCGCAGTATTGATACTAACATCGGTCTTATCGGCAATCTCCTTGAAGCTCAACCCCTCATAGTAGCGCATCTGCACCACATCCTTCTGCTCGTCGGGGAGTTGCTCAACAAGTCTGCGAACATCGGCCTCAATCTGCGAGGCAACCATCTTATCCTCAACATTATCCTCTGCCAATGAGCGGCTACCGAGGATATCATAACCCGCCTCGCTCTCAGTAGTTGTCTGCTGAGTGCGGTTCGAGCGGAAGTGGTCAATAACCTGATTGTGGGCAATACGCAACACCCACGAGAGGAACTTACCATTGTCGGTATAGCGGCCCTCGTCAATCACGCGTACAACCTTGATAAAAGTCTCTTGGGAGATATCGTCAGCCAAATCGCTATCCTTGACCATCATATACACATTGTCGCGGACACGCTTGCGGTGTCTTTCAATAAGTCCAGAAATTGCGTTGCTGTCACCTGCACGGTACCTCTCGAGCAACTCCTTGTCGCTCGGAACTACTGTTTGTCTCATACTCTTTCCTAATTACTTGGTTCTGAGTAGAATTCTTCGATAGGCAGGCGTATTTAAGATTAAATAATTCAATTATTCCGAGTGCAAGATACAACCATTTTTTATTTTTTCCAAATTTCTCTTGCTTTTGCAGTTGAGAGCATCGGGCGGAAAGGTCCGAAAGGTGGCCAATCCTGCAACTCGGAACACCATAATTTGATACAAATCATATGCCAAAAAAGTTACGCTTAAATATATAAAAGGTATAGTGTTAGAAAATCGCAAAAAAATCCTATCTTTGCCGAGTTGAACAAACAAAAACGCTATGGGTCGATTGCGCAAATATGGGATTATGGCTCTTGTGGTGCTCTGCTCGCTGATGCAGTTGGCACTCACTATGCCCCATCATCACCACGGCGATAGTGAGGTTGTATGTCTGAACTTCACTCACCTTGCGCACGATCACCACGACTGCCACTCAGCAGGTCACGACCACTCACACCAGCACACAACAACCTGTGGTACAACAACTTTGGAATTTGCGGAGCCTGAATTGCGCACCCTCAAAGCCCCCACAGAGAGTTGTATTGTACTGAACGATGTAGTCGTCGAGCCAATCGAGCCAAATACAATTAGCACGCCCGACAGTGGTCACTCCACCACCCTGCTCCAACAGGAGAGTGTCGAAAATCCGATAAGGCTATTCATTATTCGCGCCCACTCGGTGCGCGCACCCCAAGCATAGGCCATACTGCACATATAGTGCAATGCTTGCAGATGACTCACCCCAAAGGAGAGAGCCATCCGTTTGTTGGTACTATATACTGAGTATCAATATCTTCCAACCGAAAATAACAAATAAAATAAATACAGAAAACCATGAAAAGAGTATTAACCATTGTGGCGTTCCTCTCGGCTTCGCTCTATCTGAGTGGATGTCACAGCAAGGGCAGTGCAGAGCACACCCACGATCACGAACACACTGAGGAGGTACACGACCACTCAGAGCACAACCACGAAGGCCACGACCACGCTGAGCACGACCACTCGCACGAGGGTCACGACCACACACACGCTGAGGAGGCACACAGCCACGAGGGTCACGACCACTCGGAGCACAACCACGAGGCTGAGCACAATCATAATCACGCTGAGGAGGCTCATGACCACAGCCACGAAGGTCACGACCACGCCGAGGATGGTCACGACCACGCTGAAGAGGGTCACGACCACGCAGCGGGCGAGATTGTCTTCACCAAGGCACAGGCTGCAATGACCGACTTCAAGGTTGAGCCCGCAACCAAGGGTTTCTTCCGCACCACAATCAAGTGCAGCGGTGTTATCTCGGCTCCTCGCAGTCAGATTCAGATTGTAACCGCACCCGTAAGCGGTATTGTTCACTTTGCCGACAGCCGTCTGACCGAGAATACTCAGGTTAACAAGGGCAAAGCACTCTTCACAATCTCCTCCGCCACCATCTCTTCTGGAAATGAGGCTGCCAAGGCTGAGGCAGACCGCAACCGTTTGAAACCCCTCTACGACGACCGCCTTATCTCGCAGGGTGAGTGGCTGGCTGCCGAGCAGGAGTATCAGCGTGCGCTGGCAGAGTGGGAGCCCTACAAGAATAACACCGATGGCGACACTGCAC
Organism: Tidjanibacter sp.; assembly: GCA_017379955.1. Classification (GTDB taxonomy): domain Bacteria; phylum Bacteroidota; class Bacteroidia; order Bacteroidales; family Rikenellaceae; genus Tidjanibacter. The sequence goes on from JAFNVE010000165.1 coordinate 6,962, forward strand.
TCTCGGCGCAGATTGGCGGTTACATTACCGACCTCTCGGTGAGCGAGGGCGACTTTGTGAGCGTTGGCACACCTATCGCCACTATCGTAGGTGGTGGCAAGAAGCAACTTGCAGTGAGTGTACCCCAGCGTTACTACTCGCTCCTGCCTACAATCAACGATGCACGTTTCAGCACCCCAATCTCTGAGGAGAACTACACAGTGAGCGCACTCGGTGGTGCAAAGAAGCAGAGCAGCACCTCGATTACCTCGGGCAGTACCCTTGTGGAAATGCTCTTCGAGTTCCCTGCGGGCAACTTCCCCGACGGCACATTTGCTGATGTAACCCTGCTCGGAGCAGAGCGTGGCGGTGTACTCACACTTCCCCTCTCGGCAATTACCGAGTCGCAGGGTCTTTACTATGTATATGTTCAGCTTGACGAGGAGTGCTATATGCGCAGAGAGGTACGCATTGGCGACGATGATGGCGAGCGTGTGGAGATTATCGCGGGCGTAGACCCAGGCGAGATGGTCGTAACACGCGGCGCAGTCAATGTAAAGATGGCCTCCTTCTCGGGTGCTATTCCTCACAGTCACAGCCACTAAACAGAGTGTAGGTTATGCTTAACAAGATTATACGTTTCTCACTCGACAACCGTCTGATGGTGACGGTCGTGTCGTTGATTATAGCGGCGGCAGGCATCCTCTTTACTGCGCGTATGGAGGTTGATGTCTTCCCCGACCTTACCGCACCAACGGTGGTTGTTATGACCGAGGCGGGTGGTATGGCGACCGAGGAGGTCGAAAAGTTAGTAACCTTCCCCATCGAGACCGCGCTCAATGGTGCTACCGACGTGCGTCGTGTGCGTAGCCAGTCGAGCATGGGCTTCTCGGTGGTCTGGGTGGAGTTTGATTGGGGTACCAATATCTACACCGCCCGACAGATTGTATCGGAGCGTCTGGCTACCGTAGGCGAGAATCTTCCCCCAAGTGTTGGCCAGCCCGTACTTGGCCCTCAGTCCTCGATTATGGGCGAGATTTACATCATCGGTCTGACCTCAGGTGAGCAGACCTCAATGCAGGATTTGCGCACACTTGCCGATTGGACTATCCGTCCTCGCCTTCTCTCGCTGGGTGGCGTGGCTCAGGTATCTGTGATTGGCGGCGAGGAGAAGGAGTATCAGATTGTCGCCTCGCCTCGCAAGATGATGACCTATGATGTGTCGTTGCACGAGATTCTTGAAGCATCGCGCGGTATGAATCTCAACACCTCGGGTGGCTCGCTCTATCGCTATGGCAATGAGTTCCTTATCCGTGGCAAGGTAGCAACCACCAATGTCGAGGAGATTGCTCGCGGCGTGGTTAAGATGGCACCCGACGGCACTCCCATAACCATTGGCGATGTGGCAGATGTGCGTATCGACAACCACGAGCCGAAGATTGGTACTGCATCGGTAGAGACCGAGCCTTCGGTGTTGATTACCGTAACCAAGCAGCCCAACACAAACACTCTGGAACTCACCGAGTTATTAGACAGCACAATTGCCGATTTGAGCAACACACTCCCCGAGGATATCCGAGTTAAGACCGACATTTTCCGTCAGGCACGCTTTATCGAGAACTCCATTCAGAACGTATCGAAGGCTCTGTTGGAGGGTGCAATATTTGTGGTGATTATCCTCTTCATCTTCCTGATGAATGCACGCGTAACAGCCGTTTCGCTTGTCGCACTCCCCTTGTCACTCCTGGTAGCAATTGTGGTATTGAAACTCTTCGGTCTGACTATCAACACAATGAGTCTTGGTGGTATGGCTATCGCTATCGGCTCACTCGTTGACGATGCGATTATCGACGTAGAAAATGTATATAAACGTCTGCGCGAAAATCACGCCCTGCCAAAAGAGGAACGCAAGCCAACTCTTGAAGTGGTCTTTGAGGGCTCGAAGGAGATTCGTTCTTCGATTGTCAGCGCAACACTGATTACAATTATCGCCTTTACTCCCCTCTTCTTCCTGAGTGGTATGGAGGGTCGTATGTTACGCCCGCTGGGTATCTCGTTTATCGTGTCGCTCTTTGCTTCGCTTATCGTAGCGATGACCCTCACCCCCGTTATGTGTAGCGCAACACTCACCTCGGAGCGCGCACTCAAAAAGGGAGATAAGGAGTCGCCCGTTGCACTTTGGCTCAAACGAGTTTACCAACACGCCTTGGAGTGGGCTATGCGCCACAAGAGGGCTGTAATCTATACTATGGCAGGTCTGTTTGCAGGTGCACTGGTGCTCTTCACTACGTTTGGTAGTAGTTTCTTGCCCCCCTTCAATGAGGGCTCGCTCACCATCAACACCTCGCTTATGCCTGGTGTTTCGCTCGAAGAGTCGGACAAGGCAGGTCGTATGGTGGAGGAGATTCTGCTCACCATACCCGAGATTGAGACCGTTGCCCGCAAGACAGGTCGTGCACATCTCGACGAGCACGCACTCGGCGTAAATGCCTGCGAGTTGGAGGCACCGTTTACCCTCACCGACCGTAGTCGTGATGAGTTCTTGGCGGATGTACGCGCAAGACTTGGTGAACTGAAAGGTGTAAATGTGGAGATTGGTCAGCCTATCTCGCACCGAATTGATGCAATGCTCTCGGGCACAAAGGCAAATATCGCTATCAAACTCTTTGGCGAAGACCTCAACCTGATGTTCCAACTCGCCGAGCAGATTAAGAACGAGATTGCGGACACTGAGGGTATTACCGACCTCGTGGTAGAGCAGCAGATTGAGCGTTCGGAGTTGCACATCACACCCCGTCGCGATATGCTTGCACGCCACGGCATTACCCTGCCTGAGTTTGCCGAGTTTGTCGAGGCCTCCCTCTCGGGTGACCACGTCGACAAGGTCTATGAGGGCAACCGCTCTTTCGACCTGACCGTAAAGGTTGACGGTAGCGACAAGGCGAGCACCGAGGATATCGGCAACCTGCTAATTCGTGGTATGGACGGCACCTGGGTACCTCTGGCAGAGGTGGCAGATATAACCTCCACATCGGGTCCCAACAGCGTTTCGCGCGAAAACGTAAAGCGTAAAGTGGTTGTTTCGGCCAATGTGGTCGGTGGCGACCTGGGTGGCGCTGTTGCATCTATCCGCGAGCAGATTGAGGAGAATATCGCACTCCCCGAGGATTATTATGTAGAGTATGGCGGTCAGTTCGAGAGCCAGCAGAACGCCTCGCGTGTGCTGATGTTGGCATCACTTGCAGCACTCATCATCATCTTCATCCTTCTTGTTCAGGAGTTCCGCAAGGTACGTCTGGCAGGTATGGTGTTGCTCAACCTCCCGCTGGCAATGATTGGCGGTGTGGCAAGCATAGGTCTTACCTCGGGAGTGGTTAGTATCCCCTCGATTATCGGTTTTATCTCGCTGCTTGGTATTGCGGTGCGTAACGGTATTCTGCTCGTGTCGCACTATGAGCAGTTGCGCAAGGATGGTATGGGCCTCTATGATAGTGTAATTCGTGGCTCACTCGACCGACTGAATCCTATTTTGATGACCTCACTCACCTCGGCACTTGCACTTATCCCTCTGGCTCTGGGTGGTGATGTACCGGGCAATGAGATTCAAAGCCCTATGGCGCAGGTAATTTTGGGTGGTCTTATCAGCTCTACCCTGCTCAACGGCTTTGTAATCCCCGCAATGTATCTGTTGTTGAATCGTAAAGAAGAGAGTAAGTTATGCGAAGAGTAATTCTCACCATATCGGCACTTGTTATCGCAGCGGTAACGAGTGCTCAGACCCCTATGACCGACTTTTTGAAGTTGGTAGAGGAGAACAACCCCACCCTCCACGCAGCAAGTGAGGCAGCCTCAGCCGAGGAGTATGCTGCCACGGCAAGCAACAACCTCTCCGACCCACATGTGGGCTTTGAGTATGGCTGGAACGCCCCCTCGGAGAGTGGTAGCGAAACAGGTATCTCGGTAAGTCAGGAGTTCGACTTCCCCACTGCCTACATCAACCGTAGCCGAGTGGCACAGAGCCGCACCGCGACAGCGTGGAACAACTACGCCGCCCTGCGCTCGGAAATACTCTTGGAAGCACAGATGGCCTATATGGAGTATGTAACCACCCAGCAGACCCTCGCCCTCAAAGAGGAGCAGGCAGAGCACTCAGAGCGTGCAGCAGAGATTTTTGCACAGATGGCAAAGAGTGGCGAAGTATCGCTCCCCGACCTGAGCAAGGCACGCCACGCCGCTATCTCGGCTCGTGAGGCGGTGGTTATGACCTCGCTCGAACTTGCCGACAAGGGTGCTTCGCTCCGCACTCTCACAGGCGGACAGAACATCACCCCTACCGATTACACTGCAAGCCCCGTAAAGAGTCTGGATGAGATGACAGCCATCTATTTGGCCGAAGCCCCCACCCTGCAAGCGGCAAAGTCGCGCCTCGGAGCAGCAAGTGCCGAGTTGAAGGTTGAGAAGAGTATGGCACTGCCCAAGTTCTCGGTGGGCTACACCACCAAGCAGGCGAGTGGCGGAGCAAAGGTCAACGCTATCTCGTCGGGTATCTCTATTCCCATCTTCTCCTCACGCGCCACAGTCAAACGTGCCGCAGCAGAGGAGCGCGCCGCATCGGCAGAGCTGAGAGCGGTAGAGGTTGAGGTAATCGCTGAGTTGGAGTCGCTCTATGAGCAACTTGATATTATCAACGCAACCCTCGGCTCGATCGAAGAGATGTTTGGCGATGACAACTACCCCGCTATGCTGGGTCGTCTGTTGCAGAGTGGCGAGATTGGGGCAGTGGAGTACTTCTCCGAACTCGGCTCTTACTACGACGCCCAAGAGTCTATTCTGCGTCTGCAACTCGAATACGACAAGATTACGGCTCAAATAAATATGATCTATTTATAGCAGCTGCAAACCAAACAGAGAGAGGAAACCACATTGGTTTCCTCTCTCTGTTTTATATTGTATATAAATCCTTTACAACTTTTCAAGCAGTGCAGTGAGCAGTCGCCAGAACTTATCAACCGAAGCAATCTCCAATCGCTCGTCAGGCGAGTGAACACCACGAAGAGTAGGGCCAAAAGACACCATATCCAACTGAGGATATTTCTCCAAGAAGAGGCCACACTCCAAGCCTGCGTGAATCGCTCTCACCTTAGGCTCGGTAGCAAACAACTCCTTGTAGCACTCAACGGTGGCAGCCACAAGTGCGCTATCGGGATTGGGCTCCCAGCCGGGATAGCCCTCGCCGTGTTTAACTTCGCCACCTGCAAGGGTAAATACAGCACCAACACTCTGAGCAGCAGCCCACTTGGCACTCTCCACCGAGGAGCGTTGCGAGAGAGTAACCACAATCTCACCCTCCGCAGGCATCTTCACCGAAGCCAAGTTGGTCGACGTTTCAACCAAACCGGGCATTGTGCGACTCATCTCCAGCACACCATTGGGGCAACCGAGAATCGAAAGCACAATTTTGTTCATCACCTCAGCGTCAACCACCTTCTCAGGTGCATCGGCAGGCTCAAACGAGTAGCAGAGGTCAGAATCGGTGTGGCGCAACTCCGCCTTGCACATATCGCCCACAAGACTCATCTGCACCATCAGCGACTCCTCGGGCACACCAACCAGAGCAGTGGCCTCGCGAGGAATAGCATTGCGAAGGTTTCCGCCATCAATCTGAGCCACAACAAGTTTCGGGCCACCTGCTTTCAGCATACGAGCCATAATCTTGTTGGAGTTACCCAAACCATCGTCGATATTATCGCCAGAGTGACCACCCTTCAAGCCACCTATACTGAGCCTATACCAAATATAATCTGCGGGAGCGGGCTTAGGCTCATAGTGGAAGCGAACAACGGTATCTACACCGCCCGCACAACCAATAAAGAGTTCACCCTCATCCTCCGAGTCGAGATTAATCAGGTACTTGCCGCCAAGCATATCATCTGCCAAGCCGAAAGCACCTGTCAAACCTGTCTCTTCGTCAACGGTAAAGAGTGCCTCAATAGCAGGGTGGCGGAGTGTATCATCAAGAAGTACAGCCAATTGTGCAGCCATACCAATACCGCAGTCTGCTCCGAGAGTAGTACCCTCAGCCTTCACCCAACCCTCCTCAATTCGGGTACGGATAGGCTCGGTGAGGAAGTCGAAATCGACTGCCGAATTCTTCTCGCAAACCATATCCATATGGCTCTGCAAAACCACTGTCGGGTGGTTTTCGTAACCCTCGGTTACGGGTTTGCGGATAACGATATTTCCTGTCGAGTCCTCCTTCCACTCAAAGGCGTGAGAGGTGGCGAAATCACGCAACCAAGCGCGAATCTGCTCTTCGTGTTTCGAGGGTCGGGGAACTCGGGTAATCTGGTCAAACATCTCCCAAATGAGAGATGGTGTAAGTGTAGTCAAATCAGCCATTTTTGCAATGTTGTTAATTAAATTTTCGTAAAATTAATAAAAAGTGCTCTTTCGGTCAACTCTTTTTCTTATTTTTGTACTCCGAAAACATTTTTACTCACAAATAAGCAAATCAAGATGTTCCCATTTAGAGTTGGTCACGGCTACGATGTTCACGTTCTCCAAGAGGGTTTGCGTCTGCGTATCGGCGGAGTGGATATCCCTCATACTCACGGTTTTGTAGCACACTCAGATGGCGATGTATTGATTCACGCTCTGTGCGATGCACTGCTCGGAGCGGCGGCTCTTGGGGATATTGGTCTGCACTTCCCCGACACTGCTGGTGAGTGGAAGGGTATCGACAGCCGAATCTTGCTCCGCAAGGTGGTTTCTCTGCTTGCTAATGAGGGTTACCAGGTGGGAAATGTCGACTGCACGGTGATTGCGCAAGCCCCCAAACTCCGCCCCCACATCGACACAATGCGTGCCACACTTGCCGAGGATTTGGGGATTGAGGTAGGCGCAGTTTCGGTCAAGGCCACCACGACCGAGAAACTTGGTTTTACGGGTCGCAAAGAGGGTATAGCAGCAGAGGCTGTGGTGCTTATCAGCCAAGTGGGCAAGTAGTTGAGTTTCGTACAGATAGATAGACAACAGAATATATTTACATTTTACATATAATTTTTAGAAGTTCCGATAGCGAAAAATCGGAACTTTTTTCGTACCTTTACAAAGTATTTTATACTTTGTAAAAATGGCTCAACCATACCACATACCCGCACTTGCAACAGAGTGCATTGAAGGGCTTGAAATAAAGCCCGATGGCCGTTATGCCGACCTCACTTTTGGCGGTGGCGGACACTCGCGCCTTATCCTCTCGGCACTTGGTGAGGAGGGCAGACTCTACGCCTTTGACCAAGATGCAGATGCCAAGGCAGGCATCCCCGACGATGACAGACTAATCTTCATCGAGAGCAACTTCAAGCATCTGCGCTCGCAGTTGCGACTGAGGGGCGTGGGTAACAACCCCGAGGAGGATGGTTTGGACGGCATACTTGCCGACCTTGGTGTATCGTTCCACCACTTCGACACCCCCGAGCGAGGTTTCTCGTTCCGTTTCAGCGGTGCGCTCGATATGCGTATGAATGCTCGCGGAGAGTTCTCGGCAACCGACCTTATCAATACCTACTCGGCAGAGCAGTTGGCAGATATCTTCAAACAATATGGCGAATTGGAGACGACCTACAAGATTGCTTCGTGCATTGTCCGCGCAAGAGAGCAGGCCCCAATCACCACCACCGAGGGACTGATTGCAGCCGTTGAGCCTTGCACCCCAAAGAAGGATGCCAACAAGTTCCTCACCAAACTCTTCCAGGCCCTGCGCATTGAGGTAAATGGCGAGATGGAGGCACTCAAAATGGCACTCGAACAGAGCTTGAAGGTATTGCGCCCAGGTGGAGTCCTGGCAGTAATCTCCTACCACTCGCTTGAAGACCGACTGGTGAAGAACTTCTTCCGCTCAGGCAATTTCTCGGGTGCGATTGAGAAAGATTTCTACGGCCGAGCAACTACTCCGTGGGAGCAGGTAACCCGCAAAGCGATTGCACCATCGGCCGAGGAGGTAGAGCGCAACCCCCGCTCACGAAGTGCCAAACTGCGCATAGCACGCAAACTTTAAGAGAAAAAAGAAGATGCAAGACGATAGAATAGACTACATCAATCCCGCCCCCGAAGAGAGCGCAAACGAAGAGAGCGCACCTCAGACAAAGAGGGGGAAAAAGAGCAAGAAATCGTTGCCGGGGAAGATTATCACCGGTGAGATTTTCGAGGAGAACAAAGTGAGGAGCCACTACCCCTTTGCTCTCTATTGCTGTGTATTGATTGTAGCCTACATCGCCTATGTATTTCACTACCAACATCTGCAACGAACAGAGATTGGCGTAAAGATAGAGTTACAGGAGGAGCGTTCGCGTGCGATGGTATTCTCGTCAATGCGTATGAACGTTTCGCGCCACAGCAATATCATCAGCGAGATTGAGAGCAGAGGGCTGAACCTCATCGAATCCTCCACCCCTCCCAAGATTATCGATATTGCGCCACAAACGGCAACGGCAGCCACAACACTGAAAACACAGAGCAATGAGTAAGCGTAAGATAAAAGCAGCAGACCCAAATCCTCAGCACATCAAGCAGAGCATTCTGACACGTGTTGGGTGGCTCTATGTGCTCTTTTTTATTCTTGGTTTGGGTATTATCGTTCAGATTGCTGCCACTCAGTATGGTCCTAACGGCACGCCACTGAGCAACCTCTCAGAGAGCAAGTGTTACAAAATCAAGCCTATTGAGTCGTTGCGTGGCAACATCCTCGCACACGACGGCAAGATACTCGCCACCGACGCCCCCTTCTACAACATCCGTTTGGATTGGGCAATACGCGACCGCAAGGGCAACTTCATCCTCAACGACTCAATCTTCGAGGCAAACCTCTTCCCACTCGCTGATAGTCTGTCGGCACTCTTCGGGGAGTCGCGCGCCTACTATGTGAACAAGTTGAGAGAGATTCACACTCGCGCAAGGGGTTCGGGAAGTGGTCGCCGAAATATTGAGTTGGCGGGCAAGGTAAACCAGATTGAGCTTGACAGACTCAAACAGTTCCCACTGCTCAACGAAGAGGCGGGAGGTCTGAAATCGGAGAAAGATACTCTGCGCTACAAACCCTTCGGCACACTCGCAGGCTACACGCTTGGCACTCCCGGCTCGCACGGTTTGGAGTACTACTACAACGATGCGCTCTGCGGTGTAGACGGACAGAACCTTACGGTGAGGCTTGTGGGCAACACCTGGATTCCTGTACTCGACACCATCAACCGCGAGGCACAGAACGGCCACGATGTGGTCACCACCATTGATGTAGATTTGCAGGATGTGGCCGAGACGGCACTCCGCAAACAGCTGAGCGACAACCAGGCTATGTGGGGCACAGCAGTGGTGATGGAGGTAGCAACGGGCGAGATTCGCGCTATGGCAAACCTCACACACAACAGCGACGGCTCGATTACTGACAACTACAATTACGCCATACTCTCACGCAACGAGCCCGGCTCGACCTTTAAGTTGGTAAGCCTTATGGCGATGTTGGAGCAGGGCGGTATGAAGATTACCGATATGGTCGATTGCGACTCTGACGGCCGCGCGACGGTCTATAAATCGTATATTGAGGACTCGCACGCAGTGGGCAAGGTGACGGTTAAGGAGATGATGGAGCAGTCGTCAAACATTGGTTTTGCGCGTTGCATAGAGGATATCTATCGCGAAAACCAAACCCGATTTACCGACTTTATCGATTCGCTCGGTATAAACCGCAGGGCAAGCATTCAGCAGTTTGAGGGTTATATGCCGACTATCAAAGATCCGCGACTCGGACATCGTAATGATTGGAACGATATGACTCTGACAAAGATGGCCTATGGTTATGCTTTGGAACTCAGCCCGATGCATACGCTTATGCTCTATAACGCAGTCGCTTCGGGTGGCAAGTTGTTGGCCCCAATCATTGTCAAAGAACTTCGCAATGGCAACGAGGTAGTTGAGCAATATGAGCCAAATGTGATAAATCCTCAGATTTGCTCGCCCTCAACATTGGCAGCCGTCAGGGAGTGTTTGGAGGGTGTTGTGGAGAACGGTACTGCTACACTGCTCAAAAACGAGAACTATCGAGTAGCGGGTAAGACAGGTACTGCACAGATGGTACAGGCCACAGGCGGCTACACGGCAAAGGACGGAGGTCGCGACTATCTGGGAACGCTGGTGGGTTACTTCCCTGCCGAAGCACCCAAATACACCTGCATTGTGGCTATCAAGACCCACCACGCCCCCGGCTCGCGCAACACCTATTACGGAGGTACGCTTGCAGGCCCCGTGTTCAAGGCTATCACCGACCGCATCTACGCACTCGACAACGAGTGGCGCGAGAGGGTGACACCCACGGCAGGCAGTGGCAAAGCGGTAGAGGTTAAGTTGGGAGCAGAGGAGCAGGTATCGCTTGCCGAACAGAGGTTGGGTATCAGCCAAAAACCCTACACTCCGCAGGTCGTTGAGTCGAAGCAGGTGATTGACACAATGGCATTGTACGAGAAGGACTGGAAGGTTATGCCTTCGGTTATGGGTATGGGTCTTAGGGATGCAATTTACACTCTCGAGCGCAGCGGTCTGAGCGTCGAGTTTGAGGGTGTAGGTGAGGTGACCGAACAGACTCCCCTGCCCGATGAATTGTACCTCAGTGGCGACAAGGCGACTATTCGTTTAGCACCTCGCCCCACCCCAATCCCCGAAGATAAAAAGAAGAAGAACAACAAAATATAGATAGAAAATGAAGTTAAACGACATACTCAAAGGGATAGAGTACTCCTCGCTCATTGGTAGTGGCGAGGTTGATGTTCGCTCTATCTGTTTTGACTCGCGAAAGGCGGAGGCGGGCTCACTCTATGTGGCACGTCGTGGCACTGTGAGCGATGGCCACACCTATATTCCCGATGTAGTGGCGCGTGGTGCTGTGGCAGTAATCTGCGAGGAGTTGCCTGAGAACCCTGCCGAGAGTGTTGCTTGGGTGGTGGTTGACTCTGCCGACCTCGCACTTGGCCTGGCAGCATCCAATTTCTACGATAACCCGAGCCACAAACTGCACCTTGTAGGAGTGACAGGCACAAATGGCAAAACAACCATTGCCACACTGCTCTACAACCTCTTCGAGGGGTTGGGCTACAAGTCGGGACTTATCTCGACAGTGGTCTATCGACTGCACAATGTGAGCGAGCCATCAACTCACACCACACCCGACCCTCTCACCCTCAACAGACTCCTGGCAGAGATGGTGGAGATGGGTTGCGACTACTGCTTTATGGAGGTGAGCAGCCATAGCATAGTACAGGAGCGCATAGCGGGTTTGAAGTTTGAGGTTGCTGCATTTACAAACATCACACACGACCATCTGGACTACCATAAGACCTTCGCTGAGTATATCAAAGCAAAAAAACGCCTTTTCGACCAACTCCCCGCAGGAGCAGTGGCAGTCGTAAATGGCGACGACCGCAACGGTGAGGTTATGCTCCAAAATTGCAAGGCACGCCACACCTACTTCTCTACTCGCGGCGTGGGCGACCACAACTGCAAGGTATTGGAGATGGGGCTGGAAGGAATGTTGCTCGAAGTGGATGGTCGTCAACTTTGGGTAAGGCTTATCGGCAAGTTCAACGCCTCGAATATTCTGGCAGTCTACGCAATTGCTTCGGCTCTGGGCGTAGAGCAGGAGGAGTTGCTGGTGGGGCTGAGCAAATTGCAGAGCGTGAAGGGTCGATTTGAACAGATATCGGGTGGTGGAGTGACTGCCATTGTTGACTACGCGCACACCCCCGACGCACTTGATAAGGTGCTCGACACGATTATCGAGATGGAGCCTTGTGGCAGGATTATCACCGTGGTAGGTTGTGGTGGCGAGCGCGACCGCACCAAACGCCCCGAGATGGCAGAGATAGCGGTTGAGAAGTCGCAGTTGGCAATCTTCACCTCAGACAATCCACGCTCGGAGGAGCCAAATGCTATTATTGATGAGATGGTGGCAGGTGTTGGTGGCAAGAACAACTACCTCTGCATAGCAGACCGAGCACAGGCAATCCGCACGGCAGTAATGACAGCCACAGCGGGCGATGTAATCTTGGTAGCGGGCAAGGGTCATGAGGATTATCAGATAATCGGCACAACAAAACACCCCTTCTCGGATCAGGCACACTTGGAGGATTTTTTCAAACAGAAAGAGAATAATAACAAATAAAGTAAGATGTTAAAAGCGTTAGTTGAATACTTAGGAAGATTTGCGGATATCCCAGGTGCTGGTATGTTCGGCTATCTGTCGTTCCGTTCGGCAGGTGCAATCATCCTTGCACTTATCTTGGGTATGATATTCGGTGGTAAGGTTATTAAGTGGTTAAAGAAGAAGCAGATCGGCGAGGATATTCGCGAACTCGGTCTCGAAGGTCAGAGCGAGAAAAAGGGTACTCCCACAATGGGTGGTATCATCATCCTCGGCTCGGTGCTGATTCCCGTATTGTTGCTCTGCGACCTGAGCAATATATACATTAAGTTGATGATTATCTCGACCGTATGGCTCGGGATTCTCGGCTTTGCTGATGACTATATCAAGGTATTCCGTAAGCACAAAGAGGGCTTGCAGGGCAAATTCAAGGTTATCGGTCAGGTTGGTCTGGGTATCATTGTCGGTACAATTATGTGTTTCAGCGAGCAGGTAGTGGTAGTCGACAAGAACAACCCCGAAAATGTGGCAACAGAGGTGGTAATCTCCGAAGATGGCACACACGATTTGCAGACCGTGGCTATCGGCGAGCGCACCACAAAGACCACAATCCCCTTTGTCAAGAACAATGAGTTTGATTACCATTGGCTGATTCCCTCGGACACAAAGGCTGGCGATGTAGCTACCTGGGTACTCTATATCCTGGTAGCGATTTTCATCATTACGGCAGTATCCAATAGTGCAAACCTTACGGATGGCATTGACGGACTTGCGACAGGTGTCTCAGCAATTATTATCGTGGTGCTCGGTGTGCTTGCCTATCTTTCGGGTCACAGCATCTATGCCGACTACCTCAACATTATGTATATCCCGGGCTCGGGCGAGCTGACGGTATTTGCAGCCGCTATGGTGGGTGCGCTGATTGGTTTCCTCTGGTACAACTGCTACCCTGCGCAGGTATTTATGGGCGACACGGGTAGCCTTGCCATTGGTGGTATCATTGCAGTATTTGCGCTGCTAATTCGCAAGGAGTTGCTCCTGCCTATCTTGTGCGGTATCTTCGTTGTGGAGAGTTTCTCCGTGATTTTGCAGGTGACATACTTCAAGCGCACGAAGAAAAAGTATGGTGAGGGTCGTCGTATCTTCTTGATGACACCCATCCACCACCACTACCAGAAGAAGGGTTTCCCCGAGACTAAGATTGTTGTACGTTTCTGGATTATTCAGATTCTGTTGGCTGCTTTCACTCTGGCAACCCTCAAAATCCGATAAACCAACACTTATAAAGTAAGATTATGGAAATGAAGAAATTAGTAGTGCTTGGCGGTGGCGAGAGCGGTGTAGGCTCGGCAATCCTCGGACAGAGAAAGGGTTACGAGGTGTTCCTCTCCGATTCGTCGCGACTGACAGCAAAATATGCAGATATGCTCACCCGTGAGGGCATCCACTTTGAGGAGGGTGGCCACACTATGGAGAAGATTTTGGAGGCCGACCTTGTGATTAAGAGCCCTGGTATTCCCGACAAAGTGGCAGTCATCAAGGCTCTCCGCGAGGCGGGCAAGGAGATAATCTCCGAGATTGAGTTTGCAGGTCGTTACACTTCGGCTCGCACAATCTGTATCACAGGCTCCAACGGCAAGACCACGACCACTACTCTCACCCACAAGATTCTCGAAGATGCGGGCTACAATGTAGGACTTGGTGGCAATATCGGCAAGAGTTTCGCTCTGAGCGTGGCGACCGAGGAGAGAGATTGGTATGTATTGGAACTGAGCAGTTTCCAACTCGACGGTATGTTCGATTTCAGAGCAGACGTAGGTGTGCTGATGAACATCACCCCCGACCACCTCGACCGCTACAACTACAAGTTCGAGAACTATGCCGAGAGCAAGATGCGCATTGCACAGAACCAGACCTCCGAGCAGACTTTTGTCTATATGGCAGACGACAGCAACATCACTTCGCGATTGGAGGCACACGCCGCAGAGGTTACCCGTGCACCTTTTAGTAAAGCGATGGTGGGCGAGGATGGTATTATCCGCATTTCGCTCGGCGACAAGGAGATGGAGATTGACAGCAACAGACTCAAAATCAAGGGTCTGCACAATATGTATAACGCTATGGCTGCATCGTTGGCTGCTATGGCAGCAGGTGTGCCCACTGAGAGCATCCTCAGCACACTCTACTCCTTCGAGGGTGTTGAGCACCGCTTGGAGCCGGCAGGAGTGGTTGATGGAGTGGAGTATATCAACGACTCGAAGGCTACAAATGTCGACTCGGTGTGGTATGCGCTGGGCAGTATGACTCGCCCGACCATCTGGATTGCGGGCGGTACGGATAAGGGCAACGACTACGAGCCACTGAAAGAGCTTGTTTACGAGAAGGTAAAAGCTCTGGTCTGTATGGGTCTGAACAACGAGAAGTTAGTGGAGAGTTTCCGAGGTGTAGTGCCTGTCTACCCCACCACATCGCTCGACGAGGCGATGAAGGTGTGCCGCTCGGTGGCAAAGGAGGGCTACACTGTGCTCCTCTCCCCAGCCTGTGCAAGTTTCGACCTCTTCAAAAATTATGAGGATAGAGGTCGACAGTTTAAGGAGTATGTAAAAAAGATGGCAAACAATGAGTAACAATTCGGGCGAAATAGAGGGCTTGGGCGATATTCGCAATGGCGCACGCAAGGTGCTGAATCGCATATTTGGAGGCGATAAGGCAGTGTGGGCTGTGACGGTGATTATGTTGGTAATCTCCGTCTTTGTGGCATACTCGGCCTTAGCCTACAAGGAGCGACTCTCCTCCACCGACCAGCTTATCGACCAGTTGAAGATGGTGGGTGCGGGTATTGTGGTCCTCTTTGGCGCGTCGTTCTTCCGCTACCAATGGTATCGTCCACTGATTAAGACCGGCTATATAGTATCGCTCGGACTTACGGTTGCGATGCTTATCTGGGGTACGGAGGTAGGTGGAGTAAAGCGAAGCCTGCCACTGTTCGGCATTGAGTTTCAGCCCTTTGAATTGTTAAAAATTATGGTTGTGTTGATGTTGGCAGATGCACTCGCAAGGCGTCAGAAGATAATCGACACTACCCCGATGATACCCAACCTCTGCTTCTGGCGTTGGTTCAAGGACCCCAAGCGCAAGGATATCAACACCATCATCGACCACACACTGCCTCTGCTGGCACCTATGGCGATTGCCTGTCTGGTGACACTCAAAACGAGTAACTCGACAACA
>JAFNVE010000166.1 GCA_017379955.1 Tidjanibacter sp.
AAGAGAGATATGGGGCTGCCGAATTTATTCGAGCAGAACATATCTCTCTTTTGTTTGTAGTTACTGCAAAGTAACTCCTAAATCCGCAAACTAATAGTACAAAAGTTTTTGCGGAGCTTTTTACAAAAAGCGACTACAAAAGTTGTTGGTTCCGCTTTCTACAAAAAGCGGAGAAAAGCGACAAAATATAAAATTACTCTTCGCTGATAGTAATCGAGAGTATCAGGTCGCCGGGGCGGATATCGTCAATTACGTCGAGTCCGTCAATTACCTTACCGAAGCAGGTGTGTACGCCGTCGAGGTGTTGTGTGTTTTGGCGGTTGTGGCAGATGAAGAACTGCGAGCCACCTGTGTTCTTGCCGCGGTGTGCCATTGAGAGTACGCCACGGTCGTGGTACTGACGCTCTGCCGATGTCTCGCAGGGTATGCAGTAGCCTGGGCCACCTGCACCGTTGCCTATGGGGCAGCCGCCCTGAATCACGAAGTCGGGAATCACGCGGTGGAAGGTAAGGCCGTCGTAGAAACGAGCGGTGGCAAGTTTCACAAAGTTATCAACGGTGATGGGTGTCTCTTCTGCGTAGAGTTCTACCTTCATATCACCCTTTTCTGTTGAGATAAGTGCGTATTTCATTGCTGTTGTCTGTTTAGTTTTTAGATATGACAAAGTTAGTGTTTTTGCGCAAGATTGCAAAAAATAGAGGACTACTCGCTGGAGTAGTCCTCTTGCTTTGTGCTTGGTTCGTGGTCGTTATAAAAGACCGACGAAGTCTGTTGTGCTAAACTCTTACTGAGCGGGCTGTGCGTTAGCTGCCTCAATCTTAGCAGCAGCGGTTGCGGGGTCGATACCCAACTCTGTGTATACCAAAGGCATAAGGTTGGTCATCAGGGTCTCATCGAAGTATACCAGGGGACCTGCCGAGAGGTCGAATACACCTGCAAAGCCGTTTGCCTTAGCCACCTTCTGGATTGCGTTGTTAGCCTTCTCATATACGGGCTGCATCAGGATTGCCTGCTGGTTCTGCATCTCCTGAGCTGCGCTCTGCTGGAACTGCTCGTAGCGGGTCTGAATCTCGGTGAGCTCCTGCTCTTTCAACTGACGAACAGCATCGGTGTAGGTTGCAGCGTTCTTCTGATAGTCGTTCAGCTTGTTGTTGAACTCAACCTGCATAAGCTCCAAGTTGTCTACAAAATCCTTCTCGAGCAACTCCAACTTCGAGTTTACCGAATCAACCTCAGGCATAGTGAAGATAAGCTCCTGCGAGTTAATGTAAGCAAACTTCTGACCGAATGCGGTCGATGCAACAAGCGAAGCAGCAACTACGAGGGTTAGTTTCAAAATACGTTTCATCATTACTTTTTAATTAGTTTATTATTTTAATTGGTTAATAATCTGCTCTGTACGGTCAGCCGAAGGGGTGTAGTAGAGGATGGTGGGATTCGATGCGATATCCAAAACCAGGTCGAAACCATTTGCCTTGGCATACTTCTCGATAGCCTCGAATACCTTATCCTGAATAGGCTTCAATCTCTCGATACGGGTCTGCATCAGAGTACCGCCTGTTCCAAATATTTGCTCCTGATACTCAGCCACCTTCTTCTCGTTGGTGATGATTGCATCCTCGCGAGTCTGACGCACTGCTGCGCTCATACCTGCTCTCTCCTGCTGATAGGCGTTGTACATCTCCTCAATCTGAGCGTACGCCTCATCAACTTTCTGCTGATACTGCTCCGAGAGTGCGTTGAGTTCCTCAATGGCAGTGTTGTACTCCTTCATCGACTGGAAAATCTTCTGAGAGTTTACCACCATATAGTTCTGTGCCGAAGCTATGGAGATGCTTGCAACCAATGCGGCAAGCAATGTAAAAAATCTCTTCATATCTTTCTCTTTTTTGTGTTGTTCAATTAGTTGTTTGCTGTTAGAACTGCTGACCGATTACGAAGTGGAAGTGGCTACCACTAGGCTCGCTGCTGCCGTATGCGCGGTCGAAACCCCAACCCCAGTCGATACCCAACTGACCGATAGCCGAGAGGAAGAGGCGAACACCCACACCTGCCGAACGCTTAACCTCAAAGGGGTTGAAGTTCTGCCACGAGGTAAATGCATTACCTGCCTCGGCAAATACCAAGCCAAAGATGTTGGTGTTGGTCTCCATAAGGAGCGGGTAGCGCAACTCGGCGGTATATTTGTTGTAAGCGCGTGCATAGTTGTTACCACTTGAAGGAGTCAGACTACCATCGTCGTAACCACGCATAGAGATAATATCTACACCATATACGTTGTAGCCGGACATACCGTCACCACCGACATCGAATCCCTCAAAGGGCGATACCTTATATTTATTATAAGAGCCGAGGTAACCCATACCAAGTTTAGCCATAAAGATAAGCTTGTTGTCGTTCGAAAGGGGGTAGTACCACTCTGCATTAAGACCCCACTTGTGATACTCAATCCAGCGATACTTGTCCTGGTCAGACATCTTGCTGTAATCCTTCTTCGTAAAGAGCGAGTAGGGAGGAGTCAGTGCCAACGACAGAGTAAACGACGAACCGCTGGTGGGGAAGATTGATGAGTCAACCGAACTACGACTCAATATCGAACGCAGGGTGATGATATTCGACCAACCGTTCTGGAAGAGGAAGTAGTCCCAATCGCGCATCTGATATGCCTGATAACCAATCTCGTTGTAGAGGGTGAAGTATTGGTCGGGCCACTCCAAACGACGGCCAAGACCAGCTGTTACACCCATTGCGCGGAAGAACTGATCGCGGGTGTTTGTGTTGTAGTAGTTGGTGGTCTCCTCCGACCAATATGCCGATACGGAGAGCGAGTTAGGCTTCTTGCCACCCAACCAAGGCTCAGTGAAACTGAGCGATACAGCACTATAATAGGTACCGTTACTCTGTGCGCTCAGCATCAGACGCTGGTTCTGACCGTGAGGATAGGGACGCCAAGCACCCTTCTTGAACATATTCTTCACCGAGAAGTTGTTCAGAGCAACACTTGCCGAACCGATAAACATACCGGCACCCCAACCACCGGAGATTGCAAACTGGTCGCTCGCCTTCTCCTGCAATGGCCAACCGATATCTACCTTGTTAGCACCCTGCACAATCTGCATATTGGGCTGCAAAGCCATCTCGTCGAAGTGACCCATAGAAGCCAACTGAGTGATGGTACGCATAACCATCGAGCGGTTGTAAAGCTCACCGGGGCGAGTGTATACCTCACGACGGATAACCTCGTCGTTAACCTTGCCGTTACCACTGATATCCACCTTGTTGATGGTGTACTGCTCACCCTCGAAGATACGAATCTCCAAGTCAATCGAGTCCGAGCCGATGATAATCTCGGTGGGAGTTACCTGCGAAGCCAGATAACCATCGTTCTGATAGAGCGAGTTGATGGTCGACATATCCTGAGCATTATCCTCCGAACCGTAACCAATACGCTTGTAGAGGGTCTTCTTATCGTAGATATCGCCGGGCTTGATACCGAGCAATTGGCTCAGATACTCTGTGGGATATTTGCTGTTACCTACAAAAGTGATGTTGCGATAGTAGTACTGCTTGCCCTCGTCTACCTTGATAACCAGACCAATGCGGTCGGGGCTGATTACATATACCGAATCACTAACAATGGTTGCGTTACGATAACCGCGCGAGTTGTAGAAGTCGAGCAGATTGGTCTTATCCTCCTCAAACTCCTTCTCTTTGAGCTTGGAGTTCTGGAAGAAGTTGATGCTTCTCTGGTGAATCTTCTTCATCGCACGACGCAGACGCTTGTCGGTGAACTCGGTGTTGTCCTCAAAGATAATCTCCTCAATCTTTACCTTTTCGCCCTTGTTTACAACGAAGGTAACATTTACGGCATTTTCGTAAATTGTATCGTTGGTGATACGAGTGTCAACGGTAACGTTGCGGAAACCCTTCTGGATATAGTGATCCCTGATGAAATTGCTGTTCTTCTCGAGGATGTAGTCCGAAAGCTCAGTGTTCTGTTTGAGCTTCATCTTATCCTTCAAGGTAGTCATCTCACCCTTACGGATACCCTCGAATCCCCATTGATAAATCTGAGGATGCTCTGTCAGATAGATGTGAAGGTCGATACTATCTGCGATAGGCTCAGCCTGAATATCCACATCAGTAAAACGGCGCATTGCCCAAATCTTGTTGATGGCATTGGAGATGGTCGTACCAGGGATGGTGATTACCTCACCCTCAGTAAGACCTGCTGTACCAAGCAACATACGGTGATTTACGAAGTTTGCGCCATAAACCTCGATATTACGAATAATGTAGTCTTTGCTGGTGTTGTAGTCAATCAGAGGTGCATCCACCTTCAACGAATCACTCACCACCTCTGCTTCTGGTGTCTGTGCCGAAAGGGTGGGGGTGCAGAACATCGCCACCACGGCAAGAATCTGATAGAGTCTCTTTCTCATTATCTTTGTTAACAGTTTCTAATTCAATCCAAAATTACTTCTCCTGTTCAGTAAGTTTGCCAAAGCGACGATCTCTGCCGCCAAAGGCCTCAATTGCCTCCGAGAGCGACTCCTTGTTGAAGTCGGGCCAGAGGATGGGGGTGAAGTATAACTCAGCGTATGCTCCCTGCCAAAGGAGGAAGTTGCTGAGTCGGTACTCTCCGCCGGTGCGGATAATCAGGTCCGGATCGGGGAAAGGCTGAGTGAAGAGTGCATTGTCAACCATCTGGCTGTCAATCTCTTCGGGATTAATCTCGCCACGACTTGCCTTGCGAGCCAACTCCTTGACCGCCTCGGTAATCTCGCTACGAGAACTATAATTGAGAGCAAGGATAACCGTCAGTGTGTTACACTCAGCAGTAGCAGCCTCTATATGGGCAATGCTCTCTCGAACCTCCTCGGGAAGATCGGAGCGCAAGCCGATAAAGCGCATCTGCACACCCTGCTTGATGAGTTCCGGCTCTTCGTTCTGCACGCACTTGCACATAAGTGCCATAAGTGCATCTACCTCCTCCTTGGGTCTGCCCCAATTCTCGGTGGAGAAAGTGTAGAGAGTCAGGTACTTAACACCCAACTCCACAGCAGAAGTAATCGATCGGCGCACACTCTCAACACCTGCAATGTGTCCCTCAGTGCGCTCCAACCCACGAGCCTTAGCCCATCTGCCATTGCCATCCATAATGATAGCAACGTGCTGCGGTATGTTACGGTTACTCTTCATTTCTCAAATACAAGCGACAAATATAGTAATTTCTCGGGGAATAATCTTAAAATTTGTCGGTTATTTTTATAAAATAAAAATTTCTCTCTTTGGGCTGTGAGTATATTCTATGCATTTCGCGTGTCAACACCCCACATCATCTTCTCTCTTAACGTATCGTAGAAAGATATATTTTGCAGTTTTACGAAAAAAAACTCCTTTTCGGCACGAGTTATCGTAAATGTTGCGCCGCTATTGACGGTGTAGTTCTGATTGTCGAGTCCTACCATAGCATAACTCTCTCTCGAATCGACCTTGATTCTTACCGTCGAACTATCGGGAATTACCAACGGTCGCATCGAAAGATTGTGTGGAGCGATAGGGGTAACAACAAAACATCCACACTCCGGAGCAA
>JAFNVE010000167.1 GCA_017379955.1 Tidjanibacter sp.
GATGAGAGCTGCTGGGTGAAGTAACCATAGCGGTACAAAAGACCTACGGCTGCCATCGGAACATTCTTATCCGAAGCCTCCTTCAGGTAGTCACCTGCCAAAATACCCAGACCACCCGAGTAGATCTTCAGCGATGAGTGCAGACCATACTCCATTGAGAAGTATGCTACCTTTGCGCTCTTGCCATCGGGCTCCTCGGTCATGTATGCCTCCAACTGTGCGGCTACATTATCCAAGCGAGCGAGGAACTCATTGTCATTCTCCAACTCGTTGATGCGCTCCAAAGGCAGCTTATCCAAGAGTGCGATGGGGTTGCGATCCACCTTGTTCCAGAGCTCGGGGTCGATAGACTCAAACAAATCGCGTGCGTCCTGTGTCCAGCTCCACCAGAGGTTGCGTGAGATGGTCTCCAATGCGCTCAGGCGTGAGGGCAGACGCTTCTCTACCATCATGCGGTGCCATGAAGGCTTGTTTGATGTGAGCTGCTGACGTACGAAGTTAATCTGCTCGGTATAGTTGCCACCATCCTCTACAACGGTGTTGCTGATGCGTGCGATAGAGTTCTCCAATGCCTCGGCATAGGCACGCTCGTAGTGCTTGAAGAACTTCTCCCAAAGTGCGCTCTTTGAGAGTGTGTATGCAGCCTGACGAACAGCAGCGGTCTGCTCCTGGTCCATCTGCATGAAACGAAGTGTAGCGGCTACGATCTGCTCAACGGCGTATGCGTCGTTGTTGTCGTCGCGGCTGATAACCTCAACGGCTGAGTGGTCGGCCTGCTTAACAGCCCACAGACCAAAGCCTGAGAGGTTTGATGTGATTGTGGGAACCGAGAAGGCGATAGACTCCAACGGAGTATAGCCCCAGGGCTCGTAGTATGAGGGATAGACGGTAAGGTCCATACCTGCCAACAACTCGTAGTAGCTCTTGTTGAATACGCCATCCTGTGAGTTCAGGTATGAGGGCACGAAGATAACCTTAACCTTTGAATCCTTGCTCTCCAATACGCTGCCGCGAATAGACTGTGAGATGGGATCCCACTGGCGGTTCTCCAAATAGTGAGTAGAGTACTTCCACTGTGAGGCGTCGATAGCCTGTGACTTGTCAGCCAGGTGGCGAACCAGGTCAGCGCGTGCACCGTTGTTTGCTGCGGGTACAGTGATGTATGCCAAAATCTCGCGGTCCAGAGCGCATGAAGCAAGACGCTTCAACGACTCCATGAACAGGTCAAGACCCTTGTTGCGATACTCGTAACGGCCGCTTGTGCCTACGATAAGGGGCTCCTTCTCGAACTTGTGCTGCAAGCAAGCCTCAGCTACCTCGATCATAGCCTTGCGAGCCTCGTTACGCTTTGTGGTGTACTCCTCACCCTGCCATACGAAATCGTTCTCAAAGCCGTTGGGTGTGATGTGTGTCACCTCGCGACCAAGCAGATACTTGCACTCGTTGGCGGTAATGTCGCTAACGGTGAGGAACGAGTCGTGGTACATAGCGGCCATCTTCTCGATAGAGTGCTTTGCCGTAACGTTGAAACGACGTGCGAGGTCGTCAGCGTTATACTTGTGCAGGTCAGAGTAGAGCGCAAGACCATTGCCTGCGATGCAGCGACCTGCTACGGTTGCGTGTGTAGAGAATACGGTTGCGATGTATGATGCGTTCTTACGCAAGTAAAGACCACCCGAAGCGGTCATCCACTCGTGGAAGTGTGCCACCACCTTGTCGGCCGATGAACAGAAGTTCTCGGTGTAAGACTTGATTACCATACCTGCGGCGTGACCGAAGAGTACGGGCTCAACGTAGTCCCACTGACCAGAGATTGAATCTACGTGATAATCCTCCCACAAGCGCTTCAATACCTCATCCTTCTGCGAGATGAGCGACTTGAAGTCGATAAGTATTGCGATGGGACGACCCTCAACATTCCAGCGACCTATGCGAACGCGGATACCCTCCTCGTAGAGGCTCTCGCGCCATGCTGTCATCAATGTATCATCTGCCTCGAACTCGGGGTTCTGGCTCTCCTGCATAAGATCGGGACCAACGACGATATAGTTATCGCCCATACGCTTGGTAACCGTCAATGCCTTAGTAGCGATTACGGTGTGGATACCTCCAACCTTGTTGCATACCTCCCAACTAACCTCAAACAGGTGGTCGGGTGTTTGATTCATGTTACTCATAAATATTTTCGATTAAGTAATAATTCTATATATAATATATGTATGCCGACGCATACAATAGAAAAATCGGTGCAAAGATAATACTTATATTACTATAAAACCAATGTTTACGTCTTTATTAAAATAAATTAACAATAAATTAATATTTTTTATTAACTACACTTCAAAAAGTGATTCAATCACTGCGTCGGAAATCAAAAATCGCTCTGCTGGAATACGTATTTCTCTGTCATTTACAACAACATCGCCCGTCGTTGCCCATCGCTTGGCGACCTGCATTATCTGCTCCCTTGCCTCCTTGCCAAACTCTCTTTCCAACTGCTCTAAATCTATGCCCTCGGCGCATCGGA
>JAFNVE010000168.1 GCA_017379955.1 Tidjanibacter sp.
ATAGCCCCAACAGCGACTCTGTTTTACAGCGAGATATACACCTCCGGCAGACGTCATCACAACGGTGAGAGTTTCCGTTACGACCTGCTCTCACTCTCCACCACAGCAAGGAGAGATAGTGGCGAGGAGTTATTTAGCGAAAAGATGGTAATTACACCCCACTCAACTCTGCCAGAGAAGAGGTGGGTTATGGAGCATTACGATACATTTGCCACGGTTTTTATCCTAACGCCAAAAGAGCATATCGACAAGATATACAGCCAAATAGAGTCGTACAAGGATAGTGAAACGGCACTCGGTATCTCGCATCTGCCGGCCGATTGTGGATTAGTATGTCGAGTGCTCTCCACCCGTAGCGACCGAGCAAAAGCGATAGTCCGACGGCTCTGCTCTGTTGTACGCAAAGAGATAAAAGGAAGGCCTTTACCAGAGGAGTTTCCTTGGAGATAAGTCAAACCAAAAACAAAAAAAATATGAGTAAATTCTTCAAAACAAGCGACAGCGACGCCACATTTGTAGGTAATATGCTACGAGGTGTCGGTCAGGTGATGTTCCAGAAAAACGGCTGGACAGGTCTATTTTTCCTATGCGGTATTGCGTGGGGAGCCTACGATGCAGGGTGTATCGAGGTGGCTTGGGGTGCTCTTGTAGGCACCTTTGTATCCACCATAACAGGCTATCTTCTCGGTCTTGACCGTGAGGATGGCGATAGCGGACTATGGGGATTTAACGGAGTATTGGTGGGTTGTGCAATTATGACCTTTTTGGAGAGCACACCACTCACTTGGATTGCCCTTATCCTCTGCTCGGCACTGACGGTTTGGGGGAGAGTGGCACTCAACAACACTATGAAGGGGTGGAAGATAAACTCCTTCACCTTTCCTTTTGTCACCTCCACCTGGATCTTCCTGCTTGCCTCGCGCGCACTGCACGGTATGCCAGCCGATTCACTACCCTCTCCTCACCTGCCAGGTTACTTTGATTGGAGTGTATCGCTTGCCCCTCTCGACCTTGTGGAGTATTGGTTGAAAGGTATATCTCAAGTCTTTCTGATTGACTCGTGGGGCACAGGAATACTATTTCTTATTGGCCTGGCAGTAAGCAATATATGGGCTGCCGTTTGGGCTGCTATCGGTTCGGCAGTGGCTCTTGCAGGTGCTATTCTCTTCGGTGCGCCCGGTGAGATGATTAGCGAAGGTCTGTTTGGTTTTAGTTCGGTGCTGACTGCCATTGCACTTGGTGCAACCTTCTACCGTCCGTCTTGGGGTTCGGCAATTTGGTCGCTTCTTGGAATTGTGGTTTGTATGTTTGTGCAACTCGCTACCGACCTTTGGTTAGAGCCAATTGGCCTGCCCGCACTTACCGCTCCGTTCTGCCTGACGACTTGGATATTCCTTTTGCCGTTGTTCAAATTTGGCGAGCACAAACACCCTGTGGACCACTCCGATTGGCACAAAAAGAGGGAGATAGCAGAGGAAACAGCAATCAAAAAAGAGTAGAAAAATGCACATGTCAGATTCACTCATCTCGCCCATTGTGGCGGGAGTAGGAGCAGCAGTAGCAGTAACACTGATTGCAGTGGCCATCCGTCGTACATCACGCGAGGCGGGCGACAAGATGATACCTATGATGGGAGTTATGGGTGCTTTTATCTTTGCTGCCCAAATGCTCAACTTTACGATACCCGGCACAGGGTCGAGTGGCCATATTGTGGGTGGTATCCTGCTCGCCTCGGTGCTTGGACCTTGGGCTGCCTTTTTAGTACTCTCATCGGTATTGGTACTCCAAGCACTCCTCTTTGCTGATGGTGGTATATTGGTCTTAGGATGTAACATTATCAATATGGCGGCCGCTTCGTGCCTTATCGGCTATCCCTTTATTACCCGTCCACTGTTGGCAGGCAGACGCACGTTTGGTAGGGTTATGTGGGCCTCGGTGGCCGGCTCGGTAGTGGCACTATTTATCGGCGCAGTGGGCGTGAGCCTCGAAACAACACTCTCGGGAATCTCTGCACTTCCGACAGCCGCCTTTCTTCGCTATATGATTCCGATACACTTGGTGATTGGAGCGATTGAGGGTGTGGCAACAGGTATGGTGCTTTGGTTTCTCTCGTGGCGACGCCCTGCCCTGCTCCACAATGCCGACCTCGACAAGCAGAAAGGTACGAGCATAATCTGGATTACGCTGGCGGTGTGTTCGCTCGCCATGGCGGCACTCTTTACGGTGATTGCCTCCTCATCGCCCGACGGGTTGGAGTGGTCGATTGTGCGCACAAGCGGTGTTGAAGAGATAGTAAACCCAGCCTCTTCTGCAACCCATCGTTTCGTGGGCGCAGTGCAGGAACAGACAGCACTGATTCCCGATTATGAACTCTCTTCGGCAGGGCTGATTGGTTGCGCGATACTACTTATATTATCGTTCCTGATTTCATTGATGTTTCGCAGGAGGTCGGCAAAGGTAAATAAATGAGTTTTAATCCGATATCCGTTATTATCTCGACCGAGAAAAACAGAAGAGCAGAGGGGGTACTCACTCGTTTTGATGCACGAGCCGTGACCCTCTCTTTGCTCTGCTATCTGGTGGCTATGCTCTCACTCCCCGCAACGGATTTGGGCGACCTTGTAGTGATGGGGTGTTTGTTGATTATAGCCACTTCGCTGTCGGGAGTAGGGTTTCGGTCGATACTCAGAAAGGTGATATTCGTACTGCCACTTATCCTGCTAATCGGCCTCTTCAACCCCATCATCGACCGCACGCCGATAGCCACCTTTTCGGGAGTAACTATCACTCGGGGATGGGTAACATTTTTGGCGATAGTTCTACGAGGAGTAATGGCTGTGGGTGCTGTAGCGGTGGTAACTGAGGGGATAGGGTTTCGCTCTATCTGTTATGCATTGCGAAGGCTGGGAGTACCAAAAATATTCACCGAACTATTACTATTTCTCCACCGATATCTCTTCGTCATTGTCGAGGAGGCAGAGGATATGAGTAGAGCACGCCTAGCGCGTAGCGG
>JAFNVE010000169.1 GCA_017379955.1 Tidjanibacter sp.
ATCAACACTTTACGCCAAGTAATATCAACCGCCACAAATTGGGTGTTTCTTAAAAAAGGGAAGTGAGGGCACACTTACCAAGTGCAAATATAAAACTTTTTTTGATATAAACACACCTATTAGATATATACAAAGAAGCCAACATCACCAAACACAAAAAAAATAGAGCAGACAATGCTGCTCTATATTCAGTAATATGATCCTTACAAAAACTATTACTCCAATCGGATGCGGAGATTCTCGGCCACTCTTTGCAGGGCAGGCTCAGTGCTATGCTCAGCCTCAGAGCAGGCGCGCTCCACCTCCTCGGCAGGGAACCATTGCGGCTTACGGGCATAGGCCATCAGGGTCATATATCTATCCATCAGTCGTTCACTCCCAGCAAGACGCGCCACGACACTGCGCAGTGCCTCCTCGGAGCGCGAGAGCGACCACACATAATTCTCAGCCACCTCGAAAGTATCCACCGCCCCACTCCAAGCCTCCTCGGCAAGAAGTTCGGGCGTAGCAATAAAGAGTCCCGCCAAGCGCAACTCTCGGACACCGCTCTTCCACACCTCCGAAGCCAACTCATCATCACCCGCATAGCGCGAAGCGACACTGCGGATAGTCGGCACGCTGACCCCAAAGTTGAGCCCATACTCGATACCGCCATCGCGCATAGAGCCAGCCACCGCACCGTTCATCTCACGACGCAGGGCGAGCAGTAGTTCGTTCTTTCTCTCGATTATCTCAGCGGACAGGTGCATTACTTAACAACCTCAGCAGTAACACCCAACTGATAGATAGGCAGAGTACGCTCAGCAAGCACAGTGCGACCCGACATAACTCGGCAGTCAACCAACTCGGCAACTCTCACCTGACGGGTAGCGGGAGCAACAGCACCACGCTTTGCATCTACAACGGGCAGAGGAGGTATAACATCCTGAGCAACACCCTTAGGACGGAAGTCGACAACAACGGGCGATGCGCTCAGATCGCTACTATCCACCAGACCAGCACTCTCCGACAGACGGCAGACAACGTGTGTAGCCTCACCCTCGGCAGGGACTACGGTGTAGCGACGCCACATCTTCTCGCTATACTGCTTACCGAAGAAGAGCGACAGATACTCGTTCTCAATATGGTCAATCTCCTCCAAAGCAGCCTCCAAGCCAGCGCCAAAGACATTTTCACCCGCACGAGCGGTAATCAGCTCCAAGCGAGCCTGACGCAACGAAAAGATTGCAGCGGCGGTCTCGGCAGCCATCTCCTCATCGCTCTTCATAGCTGTCGAGGTACGGTCGGGAAGGACATCGACAAAACCGACAGCCGAGTGGAGGTGGTCAGCATAGGCAGCCTCAGCAGCGGGCAGAGGTGCGGGAGTATCAACACTCTCGGTATCCGTGTAGTAGATAGCCGCGCTCTCCAACTTCCAGCTATTCTTCTCCGACAATGGGGCAACAGCACCAAAATATCGCTGAGCATAGCGAGCATAAGGGCCGGGCACGGTTACCTCGTGCACAACACACAAATCTATGGTGAGGGTTGTTGTGGGGTTGTAGTAGACCATCTCGTCGCCATTGGCAACAAGGCCTACGGGCGAGATTTTGATATTCTGGGCAGATGTCGCAAGCGATGCAAAGAGCACTGCCACAGCAAGTAACATTTTTTTGCTCATTTTTGTTCTATTTGTTTTCTTTTAGCTTTTGCAGCTAATTATCGTTAGTTTGAATTTTTCAAAGATAGTAAAAAAACTAATACTTTAAATAAAAATCGCGGATTAGTTCCACATACTCCTCCGTTGGCTCCCCCTTGTGGCTCATCACAAGTTCGCTCTGCTGCTCACCATCACCACTGCGCGAGAACTCCATCAGTACCCTCTTGGGCTGTTTGGCAGATGAGGTACGCACCCTGCAAAGGCGGGTGGGATGTAACCCAGCACCAATCGCCGCCATACGGATACTACGTTCACAATCAGCAGGTAAGACCACAGCCAGCCTACCGTTTTCACTCAGCAGTCGCACAGCCAACGAGCACAAAGCACCCAGCGAGAGAGTATCGGTGTGGCGTGCCAAATTGCGCTCCGCATCGGGTGAGTGAAGCGAGGCAGTAAAATAAGGCGGATTGGAGATAATAAGGTCAAACTTCTGCTCCGAGGAGAACTCCTTGGCATCCGTACACACCACCTCAATCCGTTCTGCCCAGGGCGACGAGGTCACATTTGCCCTCGCCTGCTCTGCCGCCTGTGGCTCAATCTCAACAGCCACAATCTGCGCCTCAGCGGCTCTCTGAGCCACCATAAGGGCAAGCAGACCCGTACCCGTACCGACATCCAAAACTCGCTTAGTATCAGCCAAAATCCCCACCCAAGCACCCAGCAACACACCATCCGTGCCGACCTTCATAGCCGCACCCGACTGCTCAACACTGAACTGCTTAAAGGTAAATTTCTCCATCGTCTACTCGATAGTTGCTCCTCGGAAAACACCCGCACCGAAGAGGGCAAAATCATACTTCACGGGGTCCAGCGGGTCGAACTTGCGCAACCTCTCGGTCACCTCCTCAACAGCACGCCAATCGTTCTGCTTGCGTTCCAACAGC
>JAFNVE010000170.1 GCA_017379955.1 Tidjanibacter sp.
ATTTCTTGCCACATATACCCTCTCGCCTGTATATGGGTCGTGGCCTGTGTAGAACATCACCGAGGAGAGTGTCATCGGTGTAGGTGTGAAGTCCTGCACCTGCTCCAAACGGAAGTTGAGTGCTCGGGTCTTCTCCTGCAATCGGCGCATATCCTCAGCCCTGCAACCAGGGTGCGAGGAGATAAAGTAGGGGATAATCTGGTACTTCAATCCCTCTTTTTTGCAAATTTTACAGAAGTCGTCGTTGAGCCTCTCGAAGAGTGCAAACGGGGGCTTGCGCATCATTTTGAGTACCCTATCCTCCGTGTGTTCGGGTGCTACTTTCAGTCGGCCCGAGACGTGGCGAGTGATTAGTTGTCGGAGATATTCTGTTCGGTGCTTCTCGTCAATCAGATCGTAGCGCACACCACTACCCACAAATGCCTTTTTGATTGCGGGGAGTGAGTCTATTCGGCGATAGAGTGCCAACAATCTCTCGTGCGAGTTGTCAAGATTGGGACAGGGGCGTGGATACAGACACGAGGGTTTTATGCATTTCTTGCACAACTCCTCATTTCGGCCGTGCATCTTGTACATATTTGCCGAGGGGCCACCAATATCCGATAGATAGCCCTTGAAGTCTGCCATCTTGCTTATCGCCTCCACCTCGCGCAATATCGACTCTTCGCTACGCGAGGAGATAAACTTACCCTGATGTGCCGATATGGTGCAGAAACTGCAACCACCAAAGCAACCACGATGCATATTCACCGAGTGCTTAATCATCTCGTAGGCGGGAATATCCCCCTTGCCACGATAGCGTGGGTGGGGCAGGCGAGTGTAAGGCAGGTCGAAACTACGATCTATCTCCTCTGTTGTGAGCCTCTCGTGAGGTGGATTGACCACCACAAACCTATCGCCCACACCCTCGACGAGTGTCGATAGTTGCTCCATACGGTTGCTCTCAATCTCTATCTTGACGAAGTTATCGCCAAATGCCTTGTCGCTTCGGGTGCACTCCTCAAAACTATTGAGCCTGATTGTCGTTTCGCTCTCCAATCGCTCGACATACTCTCTGTCGGCCACAAATGCCACACCACGCAACTTGCGGAGTCGCTTGGCGTTATAGCCGTTGTGCATCGCCTTTGCTACCTCGGTAATCGTGCGGTCACCCATACCGTAGATGAGCAGGTCTGCGCCACTCCCAATGAGCACCGAGGGTTTGAGTGTGTTGCTCCAATAGTCGTAGTGAGTGAGTCTGCGGAGCGAAGCCTCGATACCGCCAACCACAACAGGCGTATG
Organism: Tidjanibacter sp.; assembly: GCA_017379955.1. Lineage (GTDB taxonomy): Bacteria > Bacteroidota > Bacteroidia > Bacteroidales > Rikenellaceae > Tidjanibacter. The sequence continues at coordinate 1,282 of JAFNVE010000170.1, forward strand.
CGGAAAGAGCGATTTGAGTGCCTTTGTGTAGACCGTCACAGCATAATCGGGGCGGAATCCCGCCTTACCTCCTGGGGTGTAGGCATCGTCACTGCGCAGTCGCAGATTGGCTGTGTAGTGGTTTACCATCGAGTCCATACTACCCGAAGTGACACCAAAGAATAGTCGTGGAGTGCCGAGTTTCTTGAAGTCGCGCAGATCGTCACGCCAATTGGGTTGTGGCACAATCGCCACTCTGTACCCCTCGGCCTCCAACAGCCTGCCAATCACCGCAGCACCAAAGGCAGGGTGGTCGATATAGGCATCGCCATTGATGAGGATAACATCAATGTAGTCCCAGCCAAGTGCCTTGACCTCCTTTGCAGAGGTGGGCAGTGGGGTGATTTGGGGTGTTGTATGGTGGTTTTGCTCCATTGTTCTCTGGTTAGTTTATGCGGTAGGCCTTATCTACGCCCTTGATTTTCAGCAGACGGAAGACAACCATATCTACCACGTTGGTATTGGGTACCTCAATGTTGATAAGTCCGCTAATCTTGCTGTCGCGGGCAGGGGTGAAGTTGAGCGAACGGATGTTGAGTTTCAGCTCGCCCGTAATTGTCTCCATAAGTCTGTTTACCATACCCGTAGTGTCGTCTGCCAAGACCCTAATCGAAGCGACGTATGCCCCCTGCGGTGCATCACTACGCCACTTTGCAGCGATGATACGATAGGGGTACATCTCTTTGAGTCTCGGGGCATTGGGGCAATCCTCGCGGTGGATGGTGATGCCGGTGCTGATGGTCGTAAAACCAAACACCTCGTCACCAAATATGGGGTTGCAGCAACGAGCCATCTTGTAGTCCAAGCCCTTGATTGCCTCACCGATGATGAGTGTCTCGCTCTGGTGGCTCTTCTCTTGCTCCTTCTGCGGAGTGGGTGTAGCGCGTGGTGCTGGTGGCTTGGGCTCAAAGAGGTCGCCATCGGCAAAGCGGCCAAGTATATCTTTTATATCGGCCATCGAGAGTTTCTCGGTGGCAATTCTTCCATAGAGGTCGAGACCGTTGCGTATCTTGTAGTATTTGCAGAGTGCGCCCACCGCCTCGTCAATACCCATCGGCAACTTCCAATTCTTAATTTTGCGCTCCAACTCCTCACGACCCAATCGGGCAAGTTTGGCAGCCTCCTCGCGCAGGAATACCTTAATACGGTTGCGTGCCTTGGTGGTCTTGGCAATGCTTAGCCAGTCGGACTTAGGCTTTTGGTTCTTGGCGGTGATGATATTGACAATATCGCCGTTCTTCAACACCTCCTTGATAGGCACAACCTTCTCACCGATACGCGCACCAATACACTTGCTACCCACATCGGAGTGGATATCAAACGCAAAGTCGAGCACCGTTGCTCCCTCGGGGAGTTTGCGAAGGTCGCCCTTGGGGGTGAATACGAATACCTCGCTCGAAGAGAGTTTGGTGTTGAGCCTTGTCGCCAGGTGACTGCGGTCGGTCTCCTCCATCAGCGTACGCAACTTGGCGAGCCACTCCTCCTGACCTACGCCGCTCTGCTCTACACCCTTGTATCGCCAATGGGCTGCAATACCACGCTCGGCAACCTCATCCATACGCTCGGTACGAATCTGAATCTCTACCCACTTGCCGTCTTTGGTAACAACGGTAGTGTGGAGCGACTCGTAGCCGTTGGACTTGGGAATAGATATCCAATCCCTCATACGGTCGGGGTTGGGGATGTAGAAGTCGGTCACAATCGAGAAGACACTCCAACACGACTGCTTCTCCTGCTCGGGCGGGCAGTCGATGATGATGCGGATAGCGAACAGGTCGAACACCTCCTCGAAGGGGATGCCCTGACGACGCATCTTGCGCCAGATGGAGTAGATTGACTTGGTGCGACTCTTGATGTGATATTTTATGCCTGTCGTGGCAAGTTTCTGCTCAATAGGCACCAGGAATCGGGCGATAAACGCCATGCGCTCTGCCTCCGACTCGGTCAGTTTCTGGCTGATTTGTGTGTAGTCCTCAGGCTCTAAGTAGCGGAGCGATAGGTCTTCGAGTTCGCTCTTTATGGCGTAGAGACCGAGCTTGTGGGCAATCTGAGCGTAGAGGTTCATACTCTCCCAACTCTTCTTGCGTCGCTTCTGCTCGGGGAACATCGCAAGGCTGCGCATCACCTCCAATCGGTCGGCAAGCTTGATGAGGATTACTCGCGGGTCGGTGGAGTAGGAGATAATCATCTCGCGGAAGTTGTCTGCCTGCTTGGATGAACTATTTGTCTCAATGCCAGAGATATGGTTCATACCTTCGAGCAGGGTGATAGGGGTGTCGCCAAACGATGCGCTCACCTCCTCGGCACCTATCAACCCCATACGATATGCATCGTGGAGGATTGTACTGACGGCGGAGTTGCGCCCCAGACCAATCTCGTCGAAGACGATAAGTGCTGTGCCCATCGAGTGGTCGAGCAGTGGTGAGCCGTCGTAACGTGTCATGCCGTCGAGCAACTCTGCTGCGCGCTCAATGGCTTTGTATATGAAGCCCAAGGAGCGTTCGCTAAAACGCTTCTCGGCCTTGTCGTAGAACTCGCTGTATCTCTCTCGTAACCACTGATTCTCCATAGTCGTATCTTTTAATCAGCCAAAGTTACAAAATTTTTCTGCGAGTGCCAAACTACCTATGGTAGTTTTTATGTCCGATATGGCTAACTGAGTATTCGCTCTTTGCGCAGACGGCTTCGCTTGCCGACCCTCTCGGAACTCTTCAACATCTCCGCCACGGCCTCTACCCTGCGTGCTGCTCCGCGCCATATCTCCTCTGTCGGGTGGGGTGTGCGGTCGGATAGACCACCCGAAATGTTGAAAGTGTGGTAGTTGTGCAGACGTGGCAACTCGGATAGTGCTTCGGAGGTGGTGAGTATTGCATCGCACTGCATAAATATCTCTCTTTCAGTTGTTTTCTCCTCGTCGCTCTTGCGCCCATCCTCTTGCCATCGAAGCAGAAACAAGGAGCGTGGAGAGAGCAACTCCACGGCTATCGAGTGGCGAAGTGCGGGTGTGTCGAGTAGTAGGGTGTACTCCCCGATTCCGAGTGTGCGCAGTGCCCACTCCACCTCTTCCGCTATGCGTGTGGCGTTGATGCGCTCCACCATCCCGAGCATCAGCCAACGATAGAGATTCGGCTCGGGAAGAAGTTTTGCTACGGGAGAGAGTATCTTTATTCCCGCTGCCGATTGTCGTAGTGAGGTGTGATATGCCCGATAGTCGTCATCCCTGCCTTGCCTCACCACCTCCTTGCTCTCGTAACCAAACGGCTCTACATATAGCACCGTATGTCGAGCAGCAAGAGCCTCTGCAAGTTGCAGTGGTGCAGCGTGATGCGCATTTGCCAGGTGTGAACCGAGAATAACAATATTGTCAAGCATAGCATACTCCTTTTTGGTGGAAGAGTTGCTATTGCAATTTTCTTTCCAAAAAAAATACCGAGCAATAATTTGCTCGGTATTTTTTTGTTGATTATATCTCTATCCCAATTCACTCTCCTTCAATCGCTCAGCGTTCTCAGCCACAATCAGGTGGTCAATGCAGTCCTGAATATCGCCATCCATAAAGGCTGCGAGGTTGTAGATTGTGTAGTTGATACGGTGGTCGGTGATACGGCCCTGGGGGTAGTTGTAGGTACGAATCTTCGCACTACGGTCACCGGTACTAACCATTGTCTTACGCTTGCTTGCAATCTCGTCGAGGTACTTCGAGTACTCGAGGTTGAAGACACGGGTACGCAACTCCTCCAACGCCTTGTCGAAGTTTTTGAGCTGCGACTTCTGGTCCTGACACTGAACAACAATGCCGGTGGGGATGTGGGTCAGACGGATTGCCGAGTAGGTGGTGTTCACCGACTGGCCACCAGGACCCGATGCGCAGAAGATATCTTTGCGAATATCGTTCATGCTAATCTCCACATCAAACTCCTCAGCCTCAGGCAATACCGCTACCGAAGCAGCCGAGGTGTGTACTCGACCCTGAGTCTCGGTCTGGGGTACTCGCTGCACGCGGTGAACGCCCGACTCATACTTCAAAGTACCATATACATTGTCGCCGGTCACCTTCAAGACAACCTCCTTGAAGCCACCAACTGCACCCTCCGAAGAGTTGTTTACCTCATATTTCCAGCCCTTGCTGTCGATATATTTGGTGTACATACGCAACAGGTCGCCCGCAAAGAGAGCAGCCTCGTCGCCACCTGTACCACCACGAATCTCCAAAATTGCATTTTTCGAGTCTTGGGGGTCTTTCGGGATGAGAAGAAGCTTAATCTGCTCCTCCATCTCAGCGGTCAGAGGCTCCAACTCGGATATCTCGGCACGAGCCATCTCCTTCAAGTCCTCATCCTTCTCGTTCAGAAGCATATCCTTAGCCTCTGCCAAGTCCTTAACAGCCTTCTGGTAACGCTCTGCTGTCTCAACAATAGGCTCCAACTCCTTGTACTCCTTGTTCAGAGCAACAAACTTCTTGACATCGGCAATTACCTCGGGGTCGGTCATCTGCTGACCAATCTCCTCGTATTTGATTTTCAGACCGTCCAGGCGGTCAAGTATCGCATTGTCTGCCATATATGAATTATGGTAATAGTTATCTTATTTCTGCGCGCAAATGTACACATTTTTTTTCGATATTTTTGTACTATCTTTGTCTGATGTAAATTTTCCCTAATTTTGGGAGCAGATAACGCTAAAATGGAACACATCTCTCTCTCCGAACTCGCTCGTCGCATCAAACTCTCTCTCTCCGAGGGGGTGCCACTCCCTGTGTGGGTGAGTGCCGAGATTGGCGAGATTAAGGTAAACCGCACCTCCGGACACTGCTATATGGAACTTGTCGAGAGTGGTGGCGGTAGTGTTCCCAAGGCGAAACTGTCGGCTGTGGCGTGGCGCACTCAGTATAGTGCAATGGCTACCCACTTCCGTAGCGTTACGGGCTCCGATTTGTCGGTCGGGCTGTCGGTACTGCTCCGTGTGGTGGTCACTTTCCACGAACTATACGGCCTCTCGTTGCAGGTTGTCGATATCGAACCTTCCTACACCCTTGGCGAGCAGGAGAGGTTGCGCCGCGAAACGATTGAGAGGCTGACAAAGGAGGGTGTTATCGATATGAATCGCTCCCTTTCGCTCCCGATGGTTGTGCAGCGTGTGGCGGTTATCTCATCGGCTCAGGCAGCAGGCTATCGCGACTTTATGGAGCATATCGCCGCTTCGCCATACGGTTTCAGGATTACTCTCTTTGAATCACTTATGCAGGGCTTGCAGGCGGCAGATAGTGTTGTTGCGGCCTTGTCAGAGGTGGCCGACAGGGCGGATGAGTTTGATGCTGTGGTGGTGATTCGTGGTGGTGGCTCGCAGAGCGATTTGAGCTGTTTCAACTCCTACGAACTCTGCTATGTTGCCGCGCAGATGCCCCTGCCGATAATTACGGGTATTGGTCACGACAAGGATACGAGTGTGATGGACCTGGTCGCTTGTGTGGAGCAGAAGACCCCGACCGCTGTGGCCGATTTCCTGGTTGATAGGATGCGTGAGTTCGATGGCTGGCTGACCCAGACCGAAGTGCAACTCAGTCAGCGTGTTACCGATGTTGTGGCTCGCTTGCGTAGCGAGATTTCTTCGCGTGAGGAGATGCTAAGGATGGCGGTGGCTCATCTGCTTGAACGTCAGCGCGATGCACTGTTGCGTGCCGAGATGTTGGTGGCTGCCTCCGACCCTAAGAGTCTGCTTTCGCGTGGCTATGCCATTGTGCGCAGTGAGGGTGGGGCGGTGCAGAGTGCACGAGTGCTCCGTAGTGGTTCCAAGGTGGAGATTATCTTTGCCGACGGTAGTGTCACCGCTACAATTGATGATGTGAAGTTAAATGTTGATACAGAATAGATTATG
>JAFNVE010000171.1 GCA_017379955.1 Tidjanibacter sp.
ATTGGCTGAGGGATTTTTGGGCATCGTGCGGCAAGACAAAGCGGAGTTTACTCTAAGTAAATGAGCATTTGGCTTGCAAGGGATGTGCAAAAATCGCCAGCCAGATGGCTTTTTATAGTTTCTTGCCATACGCCAGATCCCCCGCATCCCCAAGTCCGGGAACGATATAGGAGTGTACGGTGAGTTCCTCATCTACCGAGGCGCACCAGACGTGTGCATTACGGGGCAGGTGTGCCACGGCGTACTCCACGCCCTGCTCACTGCCAATAACCGAGGCGGCGTGCAGCACTGCGGGCTCGCCACAACGCTCCACGAGAGCCTCGTAACATACCACGAGCGACTGACCGGTGGCGAGCATCGGGTCAACGAGCAGCAGTGTCTTGCCCGTCAGGTCGGGGCTTGCCACATACTCCATCTTAATCTTGAACGAGCCATCCTTGCTATGGTGGCGGTATGCCGAGATAAAGCCGTTCTCAGCCCTGTCGAAATAGTTGAGGAAGCCCTGATGGAAGGGGATACCCGCGCGGAAGATGGTGGCAACAACCACATCGTCGCAAGGCATCATCACCACAGCCTCACCCAGAGGGGTCTCCACATTGTTGGGTTTATAGTTCAGGTGCTTGCTAATCTCGTAGGCCATAATCTCGCCAATACGCTCGAGGTTACGGCGGAAACGCATACTATCCTTCTGGATGTTCACATCGCGCAACTCAGCAACAAAGTTGTTGAGCAGGGTATTGTTCTCTTTGTCAAGAATATGTAACATAATATGTTGTAGTTTAAGGTTTTACTAATAGAGGAAGTTATTGAACGGGTAGCGGCCTGCGTGTATCTCGCGCACCATAGCGTAGAGCGACGAACGCAACTCCTCGATACCTGTGCGGTTGGCTGCCGAGATAAAGATACAGGGGGTGTTCTCCTTGGCAATCCAACTATTCTTGATATCGTCAAGCGAGAGGTTCTCACGCGTTGCGGGGGTGAGGTCGTCGGCCTCTTTTTCTATATAGGTATAGGCATCAATCTTGTTGAAGACCAGAAATACCGGTTTGTCGCCCGCACCAATATCGCGCAGGGTCTCACCCACCACCTTAATCTGCTCCTCGAAGCCGGGGTGTGAGATATCGACAACGTGCAGCAGCAGGTCGGCCTCACGCACCTCATCGAGGGTCGACTTGAACGACTCGATAAGTTGGGTGGGGAGTTTGCGGATGAAGCCTACGGTGTCCGACAGCAGGAAGGGTAGGTTGTCGAGCACCACCTTACGGACGGTGGTGTCGAGGGTTGCAAAGAGTTTGTTCTCGGCAAACACCTCGCTCTTGCTCAGCAGGTTCATAAGGGTCGACTTGCCGACATTGGTATAGCCCACCAACGCCACACGCACCATAGCACCTCGATTGCTACGCTGCACAGCCATCTGGCGGTCAATCTTTTTGAGCTCCTCTTTGAGCTTGGTGATGTTGGCGCGGATCACACGGCGGTCGGTCTCAATCTCACGCTCACCCGCACCACCACGAGTACCCGTACCACCTCGCTGACGTTCAAGGTGTGTCCACATACCCGTCAGTCGGGGCAACATATACTCGTGCTGAGCGAGTTGCACCTGCGTCTTGGCGTAGGCGGTCTTGGCGCGCTGCTGGAAGATTTCGAGAATCAGACGCGTACGGTCGGAGATACGACGACCCAACACCTTCTCGATGTTGCGTGTCTGGCTGGGCGACAACTCGTCATCAAAGATCACCCAATCAATCTCCTGCTCCTCGCAATAGTCAGCAATCTCCTGCAACTTACCCGGGCCAACATAGGTGCTGGTCATCGGCTGGGGCAGGCGTTGGGTAAACACCCTGTCTACCTCCAACCCCGCAGTGTCGGCAAGGAAGGCCAACTCGTCGAGCTCCTCCTCCGCAAGTCGCACATCGCGCCTGTCGCGAAACACCGAGACAAGCACCGCCCTCTCGGGACCGGTCTTCAAAATATCCTCTTTCTTATCTGCCATCTGTCATCTGTTACATACCACCCCCACTCAGGGCAACAACCTTGCCCCGCCGAGAGGTGATATACTATTTTAAAAAAAGCGGACACCGGTGAGGGTGACCGCTTTGTATCTAATCCGCGTAGATATTAGTTCTGGATACGGAAATCTACGGGAAGGATGTACTTAACACGTACGGGCTCGTTACGCTGCTTGCCAGGTTTCCACTTGGGCGAGTCGTTAACTACGCGTACTACCTCGTCCGAAAGAACGGGGTCGGGAGTCTGCAATACCTGGATGTTGGTAACGCTACCGTCCTTCTCAACAACGAACTGCAAGGTAACCTTACCCTGGATACCGTTCTCCTGAGCGATTGCGGGGTAACGGAAACGACGCATCACCCACTCGCGGAACTTGGTGATATCACCACCCTGGAAGGTAGGCATCTCCTCTGCACGCATGAAGATCTCCTCCTCCTCAATCTCCTCCTCCTGGATCTCGATAGGAGCAATCTCTACGTTCTCGAAGTTGTCGAAGTCTACGAAGGTAAACTCGGTCTCGATCTTAGTGTCGTTGTCCACGATCTGGAGAATGTCGGTAATCACCTGTACAGTCTGCTTCTGGGGAGGTGTCTCGGGCTTGAGCTCCTCCTGAGTGGTGATGTCAACGAGGTCAACAGTCTCCACAATCTCTACGGGTGCGAAGTTCTCAATCTTTTTCTCTTTCTGATTTACGCTGAAAGCACCAATGCAGATACCCAACGCAAGGATCAAACCGATCTCCAAAAAGATACCTTTTCTGTTTTGAAGGTCAACTTTGGGATTCTTTTTAAGTTCCATAAGATAGTTTTTTTATTATTTGTATTTCAAATTTCTATTCAAACACACCGAGTGAACAACCCTCGCCTCGACCATATAATAGACTGACAACCAATTAGTTATCCC
>JAFNVE010000172.1 GCA_017379955.1 Tidjanibacter sp.
AGGTATAGTCATAGTCCTACAGCCTTAGACCGTTATCGCAAGCGTTTTACCTTGTCTTGCTAATTATTCTTGGTAAGGTGTAGTCGTAGCTCTGCAACCTTAGACCGTTATCGCAAGCGTATTACCTTATCTTGCTAATTATCCTCGGTAAGGTATAAATCTAATCTTATACCTTCGGGAAGTAATTTGGTAGTATCACCACCAAACGAGGCCACCTCCCTCACAACACTTGATGATATTGCGCTCACCTCTGCGGGCGAGAAGAACATCACCGTCTCAATCTCGGGGAAGAGCAATCGGTTTGCATCAGCAATGCCCCTCTCATACTCAAAGTCGGCAACACTGCGCACACCTCTTACAATGTGGCTTACGCCCAACTCCCTGCAAAGGGTGCCTGTCAGTGTGCCATAAACTACAACCTCAACTCTCGGCTCATTGGAGTAAAAATCCTCAATCAACCTCTTGCGTGAGTCGGTAGTGAGAAAACCACGCTTTGCGCGATTCTCGCCAATGGCTATCACCACCTTATCGAAGAGGCCGAGCGCCTGCTCCACTACTGCCTGATGGCCACGAGTGAAGGGGTCGAACGAGCCAGGGAAGAGCGCTGTTTTCATTACCCGAGAAATCTATATTCTATCTTACAGAAGTTTCTCAAACAACTGCTTCATACCCACCTTCTCAGTGATGATGCGGTTCAGGTCGCTGATAGCCACACGCGACTGCTCCATAGTGTCGCGGTCACGCACGGTTACAGTACCATCCTCGAGGCTCTGGTGGTCCACAGTGATACAGAAGGGAGTACCGATTGCATCCTGACGGCGGTAACGCTTGCCGATGCTATCCTTCTCGTCGTACTGTACGTTGTGGTCGAAACGGAGATCAGCGATAATCTTGTGTGCCAACTCGGGCAGACCATCCTTCTTAACCAAAGGCATCACGCAAGCCTTAACAGGTGCAAGAGGTGCGGGAATCGACAATACGGTGCGCTCCTCGCCACTCTCGAGTTTCTCCTCCTTGTAGGCTGCCGAGAGTACCTGCAATACCATACGGTCAACACCAATCGAGGTCTCAACAACATAAGGTACATAGCTCTCACCGGTCTCGGGGTCGAAGTACTGAATCTTCTTGCCGGAGAACTTCTGGTGGTTACCCAGGTCGAAGTCGGTACGCGAGTGGATACCCTCAACCTCCTTGAAGCCGAAGGGGAACTTGAACTCTACATCGGTTGCTGCGTTAGCATAGTGAGCGAGTTTCTCGTGGTCGTGGAAACGATAGTTGTCATCACCAAAGCCAAGAGCGCGGTGCCACTTCATACGAGTCTCTTTCCACTTGTTCCACCACTCCATCTCGGTACCAGGGCGTACGAAGAACTGCATCTCCATCTGCTCGAACTCCCTCATACGGAAGATGAACTGGCGAGCCACAATCTCGTTACGGAAAGCCTTACCAATCTGAGCAATACCGAAAGGCAACTTCATACGACCAGTCTTCTGCACATTGAGGAAGTTTACGAAGATACCCTGTGCAGTCTCGGGGCGGAGGTAGATAGTGTTTGCACCATCAGCGGTCGAGCCCATCTGGGTCGAGAACATCAGGTTAAACTGACGAACCTCAGTCCAGTTGCGAGTACCCGAAATGGGGCAGACAATCTCGCAGTCAAGGATAATCTGACGCAACTCCACCAGGTCGTTGTCGTTCAGAGCCTTGCTCATACGCGCCAATACTGCGTCACGCTTAGCGGCGGTCTCGAGTACTCGGGGCGAGGTCGAGCGATACTGCTCCTCGTTGAAGGCATCGCCAAAACGCTTGCGAGCCTTGTCGCACTCCTTCTGAATCTTCTCGTCCTGCTTAGCAATCCAATCCTCAATAAGCACATCTGCACGATAGCGCTTCTTCGAGTCACGGTTGTCAATCAGGGGGTCATTAAATGCACCAACGTGGCCCGAAGCCTCCCAAGTGCGGGGGTGCATAAAGATTGCAGCGTCAATACCGACAATGTTGTCGTTCAGACGGGTCATCGAATCCCACCAGTAACGCTTGATATTGTTTTTCAACTCAACACCCATCTGGCCGTAGTCATATACAGCACCCAGACCGTCGTAAATCTCGCTCGAAGGGAATACGAAGCCATACTCTTTGCAGTGGGCTACAAGTTTCTTGAAAAGTTCCTCTTGTGTCATATTTTTTCAGTTGTTATTTGTTAATTCATACTCTAAACCGCAAAGATACAAAAGAATTGAGTTTTTACAACACTCTGTTGCCCCTTTTTTATTGAGTTTTGGATGCGACTCTTTTGAAAAAAAACGTTACTTTTGTGGCGATTATGGGACGAATACTTGCCATAGACTACGGTTTGCGCCGCACCGGTGTTGCGGTGAGCGACCCGCTACGCATTATTGCCGGCGGTCTGGAAACCGTGCCTACCAACCAGTTGGATGCCTGGCTTGCGGGTTATATGGCTAAGGAAGTCGTTGATATTATTGTTGTTGGCAAACCTACAACGGTGCGAGGCGAAGCGAGTGAATCGTTTGCGGCTATTGCCCCCTTTGTGGAGCGTCTGCGCAAAACATATCCCGATAAGGAGATTGTTTTCCATGATGAGCGTTTTACCTCGGTGTTGGCGCACAGAGCGATGATTGATGGCGGTATGCGCAAGATGCAGCGCAGGGATAAGGCTGTTGTTGATAAGATTAGTGCAACCATAATCCTCCAAAGTTATATGGAGAGTAGAGATTATTTGGAACGATAAATAACTATAAGATAATGATTTACCCTGTTTATATCTACGGCTCGAAGGTGTTGCGCGAGGAGTGCCTCGATATTACACCCGACTATCCCGAACTCGCTAAACTGATTAGCGATATGTTCGACACGATGTATGCCTCCAATGGTGTGGGCCTGGCTGCTCCTCAGATTGGTAAGGCTATCGCTCTGGTGGTTATTGACGCATCGCCTATGGCGGAGGATGACCCCACTGCCGAGGGCTTTAAGCGTGTGATGATTAACCCCGAGATTGTCGAGGAGTCGGAGATGGAGGTGCTGATGAACGAAGGTTGCCTCTCGGTACCCGGTATCCACGAGGATGTATATCGCCCCGAGGAGATTACCGTGCGCTACCTCGATGAGGAGTGGAAGGAGCACGAGGAGCACTTGGTGGGCTGGCCTGCACGCGTTGTCCAGCACGAGCTCGACCACCTCGACGGCCTGGTATTTACCGACCACCTCACTACTTTGCGCAAAACCTTGTTGCGCAATAAGTTGGGCGCAATGACCAAAGGCAAATACGATGCTTCATACCGCACTAAATTGGTGAAGTAGGGTAGGGCACAAAGAGTATAGACTATCCGATATATTTTTGCGAAATAACAATGCCGAGCATTTCTGCTCGGCATTGTTCGTTAATATAAATCATCTTACGCTACTCGCCTGCAATGCGGTCGGTGACAGCAGCACAAGCGGCATCGCCAGTGATATTGAGTACGGTGCGAATCATATCGAACACGCGGTCGAGGGCATAGAGCAGTGGCAGGCCGTCAATCGGAATACCTGCCGAGACAAGCACCGCAACAACCATCAGCGTAGGTCCGGGCACACCTGCCTGACCAATCGAGCCGAGCGAGGCGGTAACCGCAATTGCCACAAACTGCGTCATCGTCAGATCAATGCCATAGAATTGTGCGAAGAATATCGCCACAAGGGTATAGTAGATGGCATTGCCTGTCATATTTATTGTCGCTCCGAGCGGTGCAACAAATCCCGATACCTGTTTCGATATGCCCATATTGTCGCACGCCGCCATCGTCACGGGCAGGGTAGCCATCGACGAGGCGGTCGAGAAGGCGATAATCTGCGGGCGGGACATATGACGGAAAAAGTCGCGCACAGTGACTTTCGAGAAGAGCGAGATGGTGAGCGGATAGATAATCAGACCCATAACAATCACAGCCAGGAGGTCTACCCACAGGAGGTTTGCCACTTTGAGCAGTACATCAAAACCAAAAGTACCTGTTGCCTCGGCCATCAGACCGAAGACACCAATCGGGGCAACCAACATCACCTTGCCGATACACCAGATGAGGGCTTCGAGAACATAGTTGAGGCCGTGCACCACCTTGTCGCGCTTGGTCTGCTCGATGGAGGCAATACCGAAACCGAGGAAAAGACCAAAGACGATGATTTGCAGGATGTTACCCTCAGCAATTGCCTGCACGGGATTCTCGGGAATCATACCGATAACGGTCTCCCAGAAGCCCGCTTGCGCTGCACTATCGCTCGCCGAGGAGGTGGCTGCTGCAATGCCGAGCGCATCGGCCGAGAGTCCTGCTCCTGGTTTCAGGAGAAGGCCCGCAACTATGGCGATAACAATCGAGATAACGGTTGTCAGCATGATGTAGCCAATGCTCGTCACACCAATCTTTCCGGCCGAACGACTACCTCCGAGCGTCGCCGCTCCCGAGATTATGGAGATTGCCACAAGGGGCACAACAAGCATCTTGATTAGCTGGATAAATAGTGTGCCAAGTGGCGCAAAGATTGCCGCTCGCTCACCCATCACAACACCCGTGACAATACCCACAGCCATCGCCACAAATATCCAGAAACCAAGATTTTTCAGTAATTTTTTCATATTGATTTGTACTTTATCTCTACAAAGTTAACGACTAAATTAGTTATATCAAATAGGTGTCTAATTTAATTCATATTTTATGGTAAAAGTAAATAATTATTGCCCTTTGTCGAATATTCTCTTTTTTAATAGTTGCATTTTTGGGTATAATTTATCCTTTATTGAGTATCATCTCTGCTCATTTCAAGGAAAAACAAACTCGTAAATGCTAAAAAAGTGTTTTTGTAATAACGTAATGTGCAAAATTATAATTATTTTCGCATAGATAAATGTAAGAAACAAATAATAATATAATAGGATATGACACAACGAGATTTAATCTATGAGCCTCCAATGATTGAGGCAATTGAAGTTGAGGTTGAGAGCGGCATTGCTACCACCGGCTATGGTCCTGACAGCGATGACTCTGTATTTGGTTAAAACTAACAATTAAGACTAAACAGTTATGAGAAAACTTATAAAGACCTTACTATTTGTAGCGGCTGTTGCAGGTGTTGCCTCTTGCAACAATGATAACGTAACGCCCGACACACCCGAGCAGCCTACCACGGGCTACCGCCTCACCTTTGACGGCGGTGTGGGCGTTGAGAATCAGACTCGTGCCCATTGGTCTGACCTACAAGGAAGTGGCAACTTGATATTCAATTGGGACTATAATTCCGATGAAGAGACA
>JAFNVE010000173.1 GCA_017379955.1 Tidjanibacter sp.
ACCATCTTGGCGGTCTTGGTGCCACTCTCCACGATGTCGGGGTAGATAGTACCCTGGCCGAGGAAGTCGATACCATCGAGTTTGCGGGCCTCCTCCTCGAATACGCGGATGAACTCGCCACCGATGATTTTACGTTTCTGCTCAGGATCTGCCACACCCTCCAACTTACCGAGGAAGCGGTCAGTAGCATCAACATATACAAGGTTTGCGCAGAGCTGGTTGCGGAATACCTCCACAACAGCCTCGCTCTCGCCCTTACGCATAAGGCCGTGGTTAACGTGTACACAAACAAGGTTGTCACCGATAGCCTTCAACAGGAGCGCAGCCACTACCGAGCTGTCAACGCCACCCGAAAGAGCGAGCAACACCTTCTTGTCACCTACCTGACGACGCACAAGCTCAATCTGGTCGGCAACAAAGTTCTTCATATTCCAATTGGCCTCAGCCTTGCACTCGTCAAACACAAAGGAGCGAACAGCCTCCTCGATAGCCTTCTGGTCGTCAGCAAACTCGGGCAACTTAACGCTGCACAGAGCCTTGTCGTGACCTGCTGCCATAACGGGGAAACCGCACTCGTAGATAGCAGGAGCAACATCGATAGCCTCGCCATCAATAACATTGTTGGGGCCACCATTAATAATAACACCCTTTACACCAGGAAGTGCCTTCAACTCCTCAGCAGTAATGTCGTGGGGGTAAATCTCACTATACACACCCAGCGCACGCACGGCACGAGCAACCACGGTATTGTGGTGGCTACCCAGGTCGAGGATAACAATCATATCTTGTTTCATATTCTCAAAAATACTTTTAACCTAACTTATAATCAATATCTTAATTGTCTTAGTTTAACCACGCGAGTAGTTGGGAGCCTCACGAGTGATGGTAACATCGTGGGGGTGATTCTCTGCAACACCCGACGAGGTGATGCGTACGAACATTGCCTGCTGGAGTTTCTCAAGATTCTCAGCACCGCAATAACCCATACCCGAACGCAGACCGCCAATCAACTGATAAACAGTCTCGCTGAGGGTACCTTTATAGGGTACACGAGCAGCAATACCCTCGGGCACAAATTTGCTGGACTCCTTCTCATCACCCTGGAAGTAACGATCCTTCGAGCCACTTGCCATAGCCTCCACAGAGCCCATACCACGGTACGATTTATACTTACGACCGTTGTAGATAATAGTCTCACCGGGCGACTCCTCAACACCTGTAAGCATCGAACCAACCATCACGCAGTCGCCACCGGCAGCCAAAGCCTTAACAATATCACCCGAGTAGCGCAAACCACCATCAGCAATGATGGGCACACCCTTCTTGTGAGCAGCCTTGGCAGCACCATAGATAGCCGAAAGCTGAGGAACACCAACACCTGCAACGATACGGGTAGTACAGATAGAGCCGGGGCCGATACCTACCTTAATAGCATCTGCACCTGCCTCTACGAGGTACTTAGCAGCCTCCTCGGTAGCGATATTACCAACCACTACGTCAATCTCGGGATAAGCAGCTTTAATCTTCTTCAGGGTATTAACAACACCACGCGAGTGACCGTCAGCTGTATCAACAACAAGTGCATCTACACCAGCAGCAACGAGTGCATCTACGCGAGTCATCACATCGGGCGTTACACCAACACCTGCTGCCACTCTCAGACGACCCTTCGAGTCTTTGCAAGCATTGGGATAATCACGAATCTTAGTGATATCGCGATAGGTGATAAGGCCTACTAATTTATTATTGTCGTCAACGACAGGAAGTTTCTCAATCTTGTTGTCGAGCAGAATCTCCGAAGCAGCCGAAAGATCCGACTTGTGAGTAGTCACTAGACCCTCTTTGGTCATCACCTCCTCAATCTTCATCGACAAATCCTTACGGAAACGAAGGTCGCGGTTGGTAACGATACCGATCAATGTCTTTTCATCATCTACAACGGGAATACCGCCGATACGATTCTCACGCATCAGAGCGAGTGCATCAGCAACAGTAGCATCGGGCTTGATGGTTACAGGATCATAAATCATACCGCTCTCTGCGCGTTTAACCTTACGAACCTGCATTGCCTGCTCCTCAATGCTCATATTCTTATGAATAACACCGATACCGCCCTCGCGTGCAAGTGCAATAGCGAGCTCGGACTCAGTAACAGTATCCATAGCAGCCGAAACAATCGGGATGTTCAGGGTGATATTACGCGAAAAACGGGTAGTGAGTTTTACATCGCGCGGCAATACCTCGGAGTAAGCCGGCAGGAGGAGAACATCATCAAATGTGAGTCCCTCAAATCTAACTTTTTCGTCCAGAAATGACATAGTGCAATAAGAATTTATTGCCTGCAAATATAAGGTTTTTTTGCGAAATTTTCGCACACCCCGCCCTATTTAACGCACATTTTTAAACTTTTTTTTCATTTTGGTCGTGCAAAATAGGAGGTTATAGGACGAAAGAGGCTATTTTTATAAAAATAGATGGTGCTACTCGGCTTTTGTCAAGCCCATACGC
>JAFNVE010000174.1 GCA_017379955.1 Tidjanibacter sp.
AGAAACGAGTACCACCACCAATGAAGAGGTCGATATCTGCATCCAGATAGTCCAACGCGATGTTATCCTCTGCGTAGCGAGTCTCCTCGTGTGCTACAAACGAAGCAGGAGTAGCATTGGTCACCGAGTAGGTAGCCACTACGCCTGTTGCATAGCCTGCTGCCTGAGCAAGCTCACGGGTGCTGGGAATGGGATTCTTGTCTACATCCACACCAATTGCGCTGTTATAGGTCTTGTGACCGGTAGCAAGTGCAGTACCCGAAGCAGCCGAGTCGGTCACACGGTTGTTAGCCGAATAGCTCTTCTGCAAGCCGATATACTCAGCACGCTCCATAGCCAGAGGCTCCCAATTGTTGATGAGAGAAACGCCCGACACCTGTGCCAAACCCATACCATCGCCAATGAGGAAGATGATGTTCTTCACCTTTGGCTCATTTGAACACGATACTGCCAAAAGTGCAGTTGCGCATACGAATAATGTTCTTACAATTTTTTTCATTTTTCTCTATTTTTTAGTTAGTCAATATTCTCTATCTCTTGTTTTACAATTGCCTTATTGCTCAAACCATCTACATATATATAGAGAGGTTTGTCGAAATGTACTCTGCGCACATACTCGGTCTCTTCTACGGCAGGCATTGCGTCGAGTACCTCCTCGTTGAATATGCCATCGCCCATATATGGATTAATGGTAAGGTAACCCACACCAAACGATGTCAGATTCTGGAAGAAGTGGGTGCCTTGACTCGGGTCGACACGGAAGTTGTCCAAACCGCACTCCACAATTACTCTCGCCTCACTAATCTGCACCCAGCTAACAGGTATGCCCAACCACGGGTCGCTCGAACCCCAACGACCAGGGCCAATGAGTACATAACCTCGCTGCTCTGCCTTCATACGGTTGTTTATTGCCTGCACCTGCTCAGCAATAGTACGAGTGGCTGCCGAGTCGAAACTCTTGCGCTTTACATATACAATATCTGTAACGCCATCGGTCTTGCCAATACCAATCGCACTCTCCGAGTAAATAATCTCGCCTTCGTGCTCCACTTTGTCCCAATCGAGTCGTGCACCCTCCATCTCCTCGGCGATAGGGCGTATCTGCAAGAGATTGAATACCTTAGGCTCTCCGCTTGGGGTGTCCATATTAACAGCAAACTCTATCTCGATATTGCAACGGGTTTCGCGCTGATATACATGCAATAGTTCGCACAAAATCTCCGATAGCGGGAAAGTTCCATATTTTAATATATGTGCACAGGTAATCACCTTGCGACCCTCGGCAAATGGGGAGTCAACCAACATCTGACTCTGCATATCCCAGGTGCTGCTAACGTGGCGCATAGCCTTCAAACCCTTAACAGACATCAGGTCGAGTTTGGCGATATTGACCGCCTCATCAAGTGATGTTTTGAACTTCTCGGGCGAGGTGCTTAGTGCGTAGACCTTGCGCTGAGTCTCGCGCAGGGCGAGTTCGGGGGTGGAGAGTTGCAAAACGTGCTTTGGATAGCGGGGCGAGAAACGCAAAACCTGTTCGCCATCTACTACGGCCTTGCCAAGTCCGCAAGCCAATTTCACAACACCATCTTCTGGCTTTTCGTCGCCAATAGGGTAGAAATTCATCGAGCGAGCCACGCCCGAGAGGGTGGGGAGGAAGTAACCGCTATCCTCGCTACCACACACATCCTGAATCACAATCGCCATCTTCTCGTCACTAATCACATTATTGGTGGCGGTGATGTATGCCCTTGACGAAGCGAAATAGACCGAAGCATAGACACTCTTGATTGCTCGCGAGAGCATACGCATCATTTGGTCGTCGCCTGCCTTAGGTATCATATAGGTCGAATAAACTCCTGCAAATGGCTGATAATATGAGTCTTCGAGTTTGCTACTCGAACGTATTGCAAGCGGTCCCTTTGTGTAGCGGATATATACTCTCAGCGAGTCGAGCAGTGCCTGTGGCAGTCGCGACGATACGAACTCCGATAGGATATCTTCGTCGCTCATATCGGAGTTGATGACAAATTGCAACTCGTTCTCTCGGATGAACTCGTCGAAATAGTCGGTTGTGACTACTACCGTGCGTGGAATCGTAATTCTTACCCCTTCCCACTTGTTGTAGGTGTGGTACTTCTGCAGCATACTGTTGAGGAATGCCAAACCGCGAGCCTTGCCACCAAGTGAGCCATTACCCATACGCGCAAACCAAATAGTGTCGTCGTAGGTGCGGTTGTCAAATTTAGCAACAACAGCCTGACCAAGGTAGCGTCGATACTCGGTGATGTTGTGGATTACAAAATCACGCATCTCGTCTGTGGTCTTGAAGTTCTCGGGGCTAAATCCTTTGAACATATTGCCCAGGAAGAACAGACCTCGCGAGAGCAACCACTTTGATATCATATTTTGCGATGTACCGTAGGTGAGAATCTTCTCCGGCAGCCAACTGATAGTGTTCTGCAACTCCCTAAGATCCTTTACTCTGGCCACCTCAATACCTGTCTCAGGCTCTTTGAATACCAGATCACCAAAGGCAAACTCGCTACGGATATAGTCGTTGAGTTGGAGAAGCAGAGTCTTGGAACGTTTCTCCAAGAAACCCACACCCAACTCATCGGCCTTTACCCTCACACTCTTCTGCGATGACTGCAATAGGAAGGGCATCAGTGGCGACTCGGACTTGATAAGTCGACAGAGGTCGATACCCGCATCGAGTTTCTCGGTGTCCGTGTCGTCGCCCTTGTTGATAACAAAACCTACATCCGAGATAACACCCAGCAGGTTTTCGCGATATTTCTTATAGATGCCGAGTGCCTCGTTGTAACTTGTTGCGAGGAGGATTTTGGGGCGTGCACGCTTACGCATCATCGACTGCTGTTCGTTGAGAGCTTCGTCAGACGATGAAGTGTGCTGGATGATGAGTTTGTAGATGGTCGGCAGATAGGTAGAGTAGTATCGTACCGAATCCTCAACCAACATAATTGCCTGAACACCAACCTCCAAGATGTCGTGCTCGGCGTTCATCTTATCCTCAATAAGTTTAACGATAGCAAGTATAAGGTCTGCCGAACCCTGCCAGCAGAAGATATAGTCAATTGACGAGGTGTCCTGCTCGGCGAGTCTGCGACGCACGGCGTGTGAGTAACTGAACAGCAGTACAACAGGCAGGTTAGGGAACTTATCCTTTACCTTGCGCGAGAAGGTGATGGGGTCCAACTCGCCTACATTGTACATTGTAATTACAAGGTCAAACTCTGTCTTACCATCGAGCAACTCCATTGCCTCCTCGGTCGATTCGGCACGGGCAATCATCAGCGGGTTATTCAGGTTAAGTCCGCTGTACTCCTGGTTGATTTGCGACTCTATTCGACCATCCTCTTCGAGCGAAAAGCCATCGTAACTATTGCAGACAAGCAGCACGTTACGAATACGACCCTTCATCAGCGCGCGATAATCTACGTCGCCAACAACCATTTCTCGTTCAAGTGTTGAGTAATCCATCGTGTTGTGATTTATGCTAACTACAAAGTTAGGATTTTTTTTGTTTTTTTATACACCAAAAATAAGGCTGACTAATTTTTTTTAGCCAGCCTTACACATTATTGAAAATAATCTCTCTATCGTTTGCTCCAAGCCTCGTAGATACGGTCGAGTGCTGTCTGCACCATCTCGCGAGAGGTTGCCAAGTTGATACGCATAAATCCTCGACCCTCCTCACCAAATGTTGCTCCATCGTTCAGACCAACGTGAGCCTCAGTAGCCAGGAATTTGCAGAGTTCCTCGTGGCTCATACCCAAGCCGCGGAAGTCCAACCACATCATATAGGTACCCTCGCTGGGCTTAGCCACAACCTCAGGCATCTTCTCAGCGAAGAAATCGCTAACAAGAGCCATATTTCCCTTGATGTAGTCGAGAAGTTGCTCTAACCACTCATCACCCTCGTTGTAGGCTGCGGTCAATGTCACTGTGCCGAAGAGGTTGCCCTGGTCGACATGGTAGCGGTTGAGCTCCTCGCGTACCTTAGCGCGGAGTGCCTCGCCAGGAGTAATCATTACCGAGGTCGAAAGGCCTGCGATGTTGAAGGTCTTGGTAGGCGCAATAAGGGTTACGGTGCGCTCCATAAGTTCGGGAGAGAGCGAAGCGAGGTGGGTGTGGTGGTATGGTTTTTGAATCAGGTCGGAGTGAATCTCGTCGCTGATGATGTTCACGTTATGCTTGATGCACAACTCACCTACCTTGCGGAGCTCCTCCTCAGTGAAGACACGACCGGTGGGGTTGTGAGGGTTGCAGAAGAGGATAGCGCGAGCCTCAGCCAACTTCTTATCCATCAACTCAAAGTCAATCTCGAAATGACCCTCATTGTTCACCATAGGACAGGTTACCACCTTGCGACCATTAGCCTTGATCTGTGCCGCAAATGGGGGATAGGTAGGGGGCAAAATCAATACACCATCGCCCTCCTGGGTGAGTGCACGGATTGCAAACGAGAAACCTGCCACAACACCGGGGGTGAAGTCAATCCAACCCTTCTCGATATCCCAATTGTTGTGTCGCTTCACCCAATTGATGATTGCGCCAAAATAGTCATCCTCGCGGATACCATATCCAAAACAGGGGTGCATAGCGCGACGCATAATTGCATCCATAATAAAAGGAGCAGCGGGGAAATCCATATCAGCAATCCACATTGGGATTACATCCTCGGTGCCAAAGGTCTCTTTCAGTGTGTCGTACTTTATGCACGAGGAACCTGAACGTTTGACGATAGTATCGAAATCGTAGGTCATATAACGGATATTGATGTATAAAATAATTCTTTCGGAGCACAAATATACAAAAAATTAGATTACATTTGCACACAATATTTTTTGAAAAGCGAAATGGAAAACAACAATCCCAAAAGAAGAGATTTTTCGACCGCTGATGATAGGTTCAATCGCGAAGATGCGACCGGTCGAGATGGTGCCTACAAGGCATATTCGCGCGACAAGCGCACCCGTACTACCCGCTCGGAGCAGGCGCTCTATTCGACCTCTGAGCGTGGCGAGCGTTACTCACACGCACCTAACCGCGAGCGTTTCGGTCAGCGTGACTTCAATCGTGAGGATGGCGACAGACCTCGTCGTAAGTCGTTTAATCCTAACTTCAATCGTGACAATACTCCTAACTTCACTCCCCGTCCTCGTCGTCAGTTTGGTGAGGGTAAGCCCTACGGTGAGCGTCAGCAGACAGGCGAGCGCAGAACTTATGGTGAGCGTCAGTATGGCGAGCAGGGTGAGCGCAGAAGTTATGGCGAAAATAGAGGATATGGCGAGCGTAAACCATACGAGAACAAGCCCTATGGTGAGCGTAAGCCCTATAACAATAACAGACCTTATGGCGAGCGTAAGTCGTTTGGTGACAAGCCCTACGGTGAGCGCAGACCCTATGGTGAGCGTCGTGGAGCAGAGGAGGGTGGCCGCTTTGAGCACCGTCAGCCTCAGCGTCAGCCCCGATACGACTCGGAGAACTATCCCACCTATCCCGCACCAGTTATTGAGGATACAGTACGTCTGAACCGTTATATCGCAATGTCGGGTATCTGCTCGCGTCGTGAGGCAGACGACTATATCACCTCGGGCGTGGTGACTGTTAATGATGAGGTGGTTACCGAGTTGGGCTCGAAGGTTTCGCAGAACGATGTTGTGAAACTTAACGGCAAAGTGCTCGTTAGCGAGAAGATGGTCTATATCGTTATGAACAAGCCTAAGGGTTATGTTACCTCCGTTGAGGACCCCCACGCCGATAAGACCGTTATGGACTTGGTGAAGGGTTGCTGCAAGGAGCGTGTATATCCCGTTGGCCGTCTGGATAAGAACTCGATGGGTGTGTTGCTCATCACCAACGATGGCGAGTTGACAAAGCAGATTGCTCACCCTGCATACGAGAAGAAGAAGGTATATCAGGTGACCCTCGACAAGCCTATGGACAGGGCAGATATGGAGCGTCTGGTTGATGGCGTAGAGTTGGAGGATGGCTTTATCCGTGCTGACGCTATCGAGTACGCGGCAGATAAGAAGAACGAGATTGGTATCGAGATTCACTCGGGTCGCAACCGAATCGTGCGTCGTATGTTTGAGAAGGTTGGCTACCACGTCACCAAACTCGACCGTGTATATTTTGCAGGTCTTACCAAACAACGCCTCAAACGCGGTGCTTGGCGATTCCTCACTCCTCGCGAGGTGTCAATGCTCAAAGCAGGCTCGTACGAGTAGAAATTCAAAATTCAAAATGATACAACCGAGAGATATTCGATATATCTCTCGGTTGTTTATCATTTTGCCCAGATACCTTTGCAAGGTAAATAACCCGTTACCTCTACTCACCCTCGCGACACCTGCCTGCTAGCGCAGGCAATTCCAAGTCTGACCCACCCCCAAGCCCCCGCCTCGGCGGGGGATGTGTCCCGAGGCTTTGCCTCGGGCGAAATTACGGGCACGACCG
>JAFNVE010000175.1 GCA_017379955.1 Tidjanibacter sp.
ACTGTGCGCTACAATGCGACTCTACACGCCCCGCAGATTATGATTACCAACGGTCTGCGCCACTTCTGCTTCCGCACAGAGGATTTTTGTTCATACACCCCCACGCGAGAACTGACATTTTAGTCCAAGACACATAAAGCGTAAAACAGAAAAAAAATCCCCGAGCAGAGAGATAAACCTGCTCGGGGATTATTATATAGTGCCGTTAGGCTTTGGGACTACCAGCAGTAGCGGATACCCAAACCGAAATCTACAGGATCGAAGCCGGTACCAGCACCACTGAAACTAATACGGGGCTTATAGTCGAAAGTGAAGGAGATGGGTGCGCCAGGAATCTGATACTCAACGCCTACAACGCCATCAACACCTGCACCAAACACCTCGTCACCGAGAACAACGTGAGCACCAGCACCGTAGTAGAGCTCAAAGCCGCTACCGAGGTCGCTCTTAATCTCATACAGACCTGTTACACCAAGTGCATTATTATAATAGAACGAAGCGATACCCTCAAGAGCTGCACCACCCATATTTTTCTTAACACTAATACCCGACGCTGCGCTACCAAATTTAACACCAGCTGCCCAATTGTAATCAGTTGCGCTTGCAAGAGTCACTGCACCAAAGAGTGCAACCAAAGTAATGAGAATCTTTTTCATAATTTCTTATTTTTTAAGTTTGACATATTTCGAGAGTCCTATTTAAGTTGTGCTAACAAGATAAAAGATGGCTCTACTTCTCTACAAATATACAATTTTTAGTTCTGTTTACAATGGTTTTCAGTCAAAAATTTATCGTCGGACAAGGCGAACAATCAGTTTAGCAATCTCACTCAGCACCATAGCACCCAGCGATAGACCGACTACCCACATCCACTGAACACCACTCAGCGAGCAGACGTGGAATATAGACTGCACGGCAGGCACAAAGAGTACAACACTCATCAGAGCCACTACCGAGAGCACAGCACCCCAGAGGAATCCGTTGGAGAAGAAACCGTTACCAGCCCAATGCATACCTGAGCGGATACTGAAAATTATGGTAATCTGCGAGAATGCCAGCACGGCAAAGGTCATTGTACGAGCAGCATCCAGAGAGGTCTGCGCACCAATTCGGTTAGCAATCAGCACCAGCGTAGCGATGCACGCACCCTGCAAGAGCAGTCGGAGCGAGAAGCCACGAGTCATAATGCCCTGCGTGGGGTCTATCGGCTTGCGACGCATCAAATCCTTGGCAGCAGGGTCGAAACTGAGTGCCAGCGCAGGCAGACTATCGGTCACAAGGTTAATCCAGAGGATATGTATCGGCAACAGAGGGGTGTCGATATTGAGCATAACAGCAATAAAGAGCACCAATACCTCACCCAGGTTTGTCGAGAGCATAAACTGTATGGACTTCATCAGGTTGTCATAGATTCTACGACCCTCAGATACTGCGCTCACAATCGTAGCGAAGTTATCATCCGCCAAGACCACATCCGAAGCCTCCTTCGACACATCCGTACCCGTTATGCCCATTGCCACACCGATATTGGCGAGTTTGAGCGCGGGAGCGTCGTTCACGCCATCGCCCGTCATAGCCACCACATTGCCAAGCGACTGATAGGCACGCACAATACGCACCTTATGTTCAGGAGCCACACGCGCAAATACCGACACCGAGCCGGCAACCCTCTGCAACTCCTCATCGCTCATACGCTCCACATCGGCACCCGTGAGAGCCTGGTCGCCCTCGGCCATAATACCGAGCGAGCGGGCAATAGCGGAAGCAGTGATAAGGTGGTCGCCCGTAATCATCACCGGTCGGATACCCGCACCGCGACACTGAGCCACCGAGCCAGCAACCTCCGTGCGTGGCGGGTCAATCATACCAACCATACCTATATATATAAGGTCGTTCTCCACACTCTCGCTTGTCACCTCCGCAGGCACTGCATCAATCCTCTTGGCCGCCATAGCCAACACACGCAGAGCACGCGAAGCCATAGAGAGGTTAGCCTCAGCAATCGAAGCACGCAACTTCTCGTCAATCGCAACAATCTCTCCTGCCACAAGAGCCGATTGGCAACGAGCAATCAACTCATCCAAGCCACCCTTTACAGCCACGACATAGCCATCCTCCGTTTTGTGAATTGTGGACATAAGTTTGCGCTCCGAGTCAAAGGGAACCTCTGCCACGCGAGGCATACCACTATCAAGAGCGTCTTTGTCGAAACTATGAGCCAAAGCAGCATCCACAAGGGCTGTTTCGGTAGGGTCGCCAATGGTCTTTATCTCACCCTCCTCGCGCGAAATCTTTGCATCGTTCGCCAGGGCAGCAACCTTCAAGAGCGCAGATATACTCTCACTCTCGGCAGCCGCATCGTGCGACACACCATCCACAAAAATCTCGGTCACCGTCATACGGTTCTGGGTAAGAGTTCCTGTCTTATCCGAGCAGATAACCGTCACACTACCAAGCGTTTCGACCGAAGGAAGATTACGAACAATAGCATTGCGCTTTGCCAATCGCTGCACACCCATAGCCAACACAATGGTCGATACAGCGGGCAGACCCTCGGGGATAGCAGCCGCCGCCAGACTGACAGCCGTCATAAACATATCAAGGATAGGCTTACCATAGAGCACACCCACCACAAATATCACCGCACAGATAGCCAGAGCAGCGATAGCCAGCACCTTACCCAGACCGTCGAGTCGCTGTTGCATAGGTGTTTTCATCTCGGGCACTGACTGAATCATAGCCGCAATCTTGCCCACCTCGGTATCGGTTGCAGTTGCCACCACAATACCCTCGCCACGACCATAGGTCACACTACACGAGGAGAATGCCATATTTGTTCGGTCGCCGAGTGGTACCTCGCCCTCAATAGTAGCGGTCGACTTATCGACAGGCACCGACTCACCCGTAAGGGCAGCCTCCTGAATTTGGAGGTTGAGAGCCTCGGTAAGCCTCAAATCGGCAGGGACACTATCGCCCGTCTCAATGACGACAACATCGCCCACAACCAACTCGCGCGAGGGAATAATCTGTACCTCGCCACCACGACGCACCTTGCAGTGAGGGGCAGACATCTGCTCCAACGCATCGAGCGACTTCTCCGCCTTGGCCTCCTGTGCCACACCGATAATGGCGTTAATCACCACAATAGCCATAATGATAATGGCGTCGGTCATACCCTCGCCACCGATATAGCCCACAACGCCCGACACAACAGCGGCAGCGATGAGCACCAAAATCATAAAACTCTTGAATTGGCTCAAAAACTTAACAATCAACGATGTATGTTTGGTCTTGCCAAACTCGTTTGTCCCATTGCGCTCCAAGCGTCGGGCAGCCTCATCAGCACTCAGACCCTCGACAGGATTTACTTCCAACTTTGCAGCAACCTCCTCGGGGGATAGTGTGTAAAATTTTTGTATCATCTACTCTAAATTGGTAAAAAGTTAGTTATGCAAATATACGATTTTCGCTCAATAGATATTGCTACAATATGGGCGAAAATAGATTCACATTTACCGATAATTGTTTTCTGCGCAGAAAAACGAAAAAAAATATTATCTTTGGTGGTTGTAAAACAAAAACCGCACCCACAATGGCAGATAACTATCTCGAAAAGAAGATGGAGGATTATCGCTCCACCCCTGCACGAGCACCAAAGGCAAAGCCCTCGCTCGACAAACTTATCACCCGCAACCGCAGTTATCGTGGCTACGACAACTCTTTCTGCGTGCGTGAGGACCAACTGCGCCGCATTATCGGTGTGTGCAGTCGCATCCCCTCAGCTTGCAACCAGCAGGTGTTGCGTTTCCGCCCTGTGCTAACCGACGAGGCCGAGAAGGTGTTGCCACACATCCGTCTTGGTGGTGCGCTGAAAGATTTGAAACTCCCCATCCCGGGCACTGAGCCGAGAGCATTTATTGTTGTCTGCTCGACTATACCCGAGGTGCGCTATGTAGATATCGACCTCGGCATTGCTGCCCAGACTATGCTGCTGAAAGCGGTGGAGATTGGTCTGAACGGTATCTGCATTGCCGCCTTCAACCGCGAGGCTGTACGCGAAGCACTCTCGCTGCCCTACGAGCCGATACTCATTGTTGCTATCGGCAAGGGTGCAGAGAAGATTGAGTTGGCACCTATCAGTGCAGACGGAGGCAGAGATTACTATCGTAAGAACGGAGTACACTATGTGCCCAAAGTAATAGAGGAAGATTTGATTATTAAACCCCACAACAAATAGTGCAGAAAAATGATTAAAGGAGCTATTTTTGATATGGATGGTGTGTTGGTCGACAATCTCGATGCACACATCGCCGCATTTACCGAGTTTTGCCGTCGTCACAACACCGAACTCACCCCTGCCGACATTGACAAACTCTTCGGCCAGGGCAACGACACTATCATCCCCGCCATCCTCCCCGCAGAGGTGATTGAGGAGATGGGTATCGATGCACTTGCCGCCGAGAAGGAGGCTATCTATCGCGAACTGTATGCCGCTACTATCGAGCCTGTGGCAGGCTTGCAGGAGTACTTGGCAGAACTGACCGCTGCGGGTGTTCGTTGCGCGGTTGGTTCGTCGGGCCCTAAGGAAAATGTAGATTTTGTGCTGAGTGCACTCGACATTGAGAAATACTTCGACGTGAAGGTAAATGGCGATATGGTAACTCGTCGCAAACCCGACCCTGAGATTTTCCAGACCGCAACCCGAATGCTCGGCTACCAGCCTGAGGAGTGTGTGGTGTTTGAGGATTCACTCTCGGGTATTGCTTCGGCACACGCGGCAGAGAACAAGGTGATTGGCGTGGCCACCACCCTCTCGCCTGAGAAAATCAACGCCAACGCCAAGACCGACCTAATCATCCGCGACTTCACCGAACTCTCGGCCGAGCAGACACTCGCAATCGGCAAGTAGGCCGACCAAGCAGACAAGAAAAAAAGGGTTGTAATCCGCAATAGTTACAACCCTTTTTCTATTACCCAACCAACACTATTTCAACGATATAGTGTAGTCGTCTTTATATTGGATAAAATTCCAATGCATATTTCTATATACCCCACCGAGTGGTTCAAAGTGGTAGGGTACGAGTGTTGGAGTTGTGGTGTTTAGTCGAACAGTCAAATCGCCACCACCCAAAAGCATAGCTTCGGCAAAGAGCATCACCGCATCGTAGCCACGATAGGAGTATAGGGTCGGCAGATTACTGTATGCCTTAATATATGACTTATCGAACTGCTTCACGCGCTCGCTTGTGGGGTCCACGAAATAGGAGGCCACCAGCGAAGCATTGAGTTTGAAGAAGAGGTTTCTGTCAAGTGCCTCGTAGCCTGTCCAGCGCGAACTACCCACCACACGGATATTACCGGTACGGATAGAGCGTGCCACACGGTTGTTCTGAATAGAGCTAAGAGCCGCCAGCACCAAATCAACATCCATCTCTCTGCGAGGCAACACGACAAACATATTCTCCATATCGGGCGCGAAGTAGAGCGAATCCAAGTCGTGCAACAACTCCTTGTTGTAGGCAAAGGTGCGATAGTTCTTGCCCTCAGCAAGGCGTTTCATCTCGTTCTCGAACTCTGTGTCGGTCTGACCAGAAGTGATGAAGACAATATTTTTATCCTCCGTAAAGAGTTCAGCCACACCATTGCTCTTCTGCTCTGCATCGGGCGAGAGCTGGAAGAGGTATGGCGAGGTGGCACTCTCCACAGCCGCCAGAGGCGACACAACGGGAATTTGTGCACGCTCAGCATACTCCAACACGGGGTTAAGGTTGCGCTCATACACAGGGCCAATCACCAAATTACTCTCACGAAAAGCCTCTTTCTCCACAATCTCAGCAACTCGGAGCGAGTCATCACGAGTATCGAAGAGGTCGAGCGATGCGGAGTAGCCCTCACCTTTGAGTCGGTCGAGAGCGAGCAACGCACCCTGATAGAACTCAGCGAAGATATTACGCACAGCACCCGAGGCATTGGTCAACGGGAGCAACATAGAAATCTTGATACGACCACCCAAATCGGCAACCTCCAACCCATCGCCAATCTCAGGCTCAAAGCCCCACATCGGATCGCCATAGCCCTCCTCGCCAGGTTGTGGCAGATCGGCAGGATTTTCGTCGAGCACCACCACAGCCTCGTCAGCCTCACTTGTGGCGGGCACATTGCTCTTGTCGGAGGGGATGCGGATAATCATACCCACCTTCAACCCCTCTGCAAGGTCGTTATTGTCGGTAATAGCACTCTCAGTAACACCAAAACGACGGCTCAGCGAGAAGATAGTTTCGCCAAGCACCACATTATGGTAGATGTAGTCGTCGGAGTGCTGATTCATCGTGCGGGCATAGTCGGCAATCTGCTCGTCAATCTCGGAGAACGACGCCCCACCCTTCTCGGCATTGCGAATACTAAGCACCTGACCGATAGCCAGATGTGAGGGGTCAAGACCAGGGTTATCCGCCACCAGAGCATCGACCGACATAGAGTAGCTACGCGCAATCGAGTAGGTTGTTTCGCCCTGCTTTACAACGTGGTCGGTAAACTGACGTGCACGCTTGCGAGCCGACATCTTCTCCTCTGGCAACTCTCGGCAGGGGATTTTGATAGTTTCGCCCGTGCGCAACACATCCACTCGGGGGTTGCTCTGGCGAATCTCCTGCTCCGTAACGCCATATTTGCGCGAGAGGGAGTAGTAGGTATCACCTGCACTGATGGTATAGATATAGTAGTTGCGACCATCGACCGCAATCACTTTATCCTTGTTACTCTGAGCCGAAAGAGTTGTGGTACTTGCCGCAACACCCGCTATGCTCAGGAGCAAACAAACTGCTATTTTTGCAAAAAACTTCATCTTAACTATTTGGTAGCAATCTCTCTGAGTCTGATTTCGGTAATCACACGCTTGGTGTAGAGGGGAAAATCGCCCTTCATCATCCAATCGTAGTAACTCGGCTCCTTGCGGAAGACCTCAGCCACCGACTGACCCTTGTACTTGCCAAAGGCGAAGACCTCGCAGTCGTTGTCGTCCAACATAATACGCCCAGCATAGTCCACCGAACGGTCACGGCTGGTGTACTCGGCCAAGAAGTTGATATCGTTCTCCAAATCGGGATAACGGTCGAGCTGCGCCTCCAATACCTCGTAGGTTGCGAGGGTGTCTGCCGAGGCGGAGTGAGCGTTCTCCAACTCCTTGCCACAGTAGAACATATAGGCTGCCGACAGTGTGCGCTGCTCCTTCTTGTGGAAGATGGTCTGCACATCAACAAACTTTCTGTTCTTGAAGTCGACCTCGACACCCGCTCTGAGGAACTCCTCAGCCAACATCGGGACATCGAACTTGTTGGAGTTGTAACCACCCAGGTCGCACCCCTCAATAAAGGCGTAGAGCGAACGAGCAATCTGCTCAAAACGAGGCGAATCCTTAACATCCTCATCCGTTATGCCGTGCACAGCTGTTGCCGCAGGAGGGATGGGCATACCCGGATTGATACGCCTAACCTTCACCTCCTTGTCACCACTCGGCTCAACCTTCACCACCGCAATCTCAACAATGCGGTCGTGCGAGATATCTACACCGGTCGTCTCAAGGTCGAAAAATACAATCGGCCTTTTTAAGTTTAATTTCATCGAATTTCGTAATTCTTTATCAGTACCAAATTTTGCTATTCTTTGAGGTTATTTTTGCTTCTGGGGCGAGGCGCATAGTGATACTATGTGACGACAACAAAATACAAAAACAACCAAACAGAATCTCACAAAATTTTGCTATTCTTTGAAGCTATTTTTGCTTCGCAGTCGAGGAGCATAGTGGTACTATGTGACGACGACAAGAAGTAAAAAGAGCCCAAAGAGAGCAAAATTTACGCGTTAATCATCATTGGCATAAGCAACATCAACGTCGTATATGGCTGCTTGTCATCGTATACGGGTTTGAAAACACCTGCACGCGAAGAGTCAGCAAGCTCTACAACAACGCTCGGGGTCTCGATGTTCGAGAGGATATCCACGAGGAAGGTCGACTTGAAACCGATGGTGATAGCGTCGCCCTCATAGCTGCAACTGAGAGCCTCCTTCGCCGAGTAGGAGAAGTCGAGGTCCTGTGCGGTGAGGTTGATCATATTCGAGGCAATGCTGAGCACAATCAGGTTGGTTGCCTGGTTCGAGCAGACAGCCACACGCTTGATAGCGTTGAGCAACTCCACGCGGTCAACAATCACGCGATTGGGGTTAGCTGCGGGGATTACAGCGTTGTAGTTGGGATAGTTACCCTCAATCAGGCGGCAGGTCAGGGTGCTACCCGAGAAGGTGAAGACTACGTTCTTCTTGTCGAAGCATACCTTCACAGCATCCTCCTCTTTGAGGAGCAGGTTGCGGAGCAGGTTTGCAGGCTTCTTGGGCAGGATGAACGAGGCGTTCTGACTAACACCAGCCTCATCTGCGGTGAACTTAACGAGCTTGTGAGCGTCGGTAGCCACAAAGGTCAAGCCCTCGCCTGCAAGGTTAACATATACACCGTTCATCACGGGACGCAGGTCGTCGTCAGCAGTTGCAAAGATTGTCTTGTTGATACCTGCCAGCAGGACATCCACATCCATCTCCACCTCGCACTTATCCTCAGCGGGCTCAGCGATGGGAGGATAACCCAGACCCGAGGTGCCGGGGATAGCAAGCGAACCACTCTTCCAGCTGATGCGAATCTCCCAGCTCTCCTCATTAGCCTCGATGGTCAGGGGCTGGTCGGAGAACTCTTTGAGCGAGTCGAGCATAAGTTTTACGGGAGCAGCAATCACACCCTCGCGCTCTACGCTATCCACGGTAAGCGAACCAACCATAGTGGTCTCCAAGTCGGATGCGGTTACCTTCAAGGTATCACCCTTCAACTCAAAGAGAAAATAATCCAAAATAGGCAGTGTATTCTTCGAACTAACCACCTTACCGGTTGCTGCCAGGAGCGACAACAACGACGAACTCGATACTACAAATTTCATAACTCTTGTATTTTTTATTTAACGTTTTTGTTCTATCAGTTTATTGTTTGCGGTGGCCGAGAATAGTACAATCCTCATACCACAAAGCCCTTAAAATGTGCAGATTACCCCATCGCTCGCACTCCTCTCAATGGAGGCAGGATAGACTACACCACTTTAATCTTTCAAAGATACATCATTAAATTCAAAATGCAAAATTCAAAATGCAAAATTAAGCAGTATGAGAGGTGTTGAAGGGAGATGAAAGAGCAAAGAGCAAAGAGCAAAGAGCAAAGAGCAAAGAGCAAAGAGCAAAGAGCAAAGAGCAAAGAGCAAAGAACAAAGAGCAAAAGCGAAATGAGAGAGTGTAGGGCCAATAGGAATTATAAGAGCACTAGGAAAGGAGAATTTAGGGAGATTAGGGAATTTAGGGAGCATAGGGACACAATCCTTAAACTCCTTAAACACACAAGCCATCC